>JAESQG010000374.1 GCA_016765265.1 Pseudomonadales bacterium
GAAAAGTGGGTGTGTTACACGTTATGGATCGGCTCAGCAATCACCAAGGAGTTATGAAACCAATAAACGCGCTGATACAGTTTTTCGCGGGAGCATGGACCATCTTGTGCGGGCTTTCTATGGGGCGTGAGGGTCCTGCAATTCATCTGGGCGCCGCAGTGAGTAGCGGGATTGGAAAATGGTTAAACGTTCCCAATCAAAATATTCGTTTGCTCGTGGGATGTGGCACTGCCGCTGCCATTTCTGCGTCCTTTAACACACCCATTGCCGGCGTTATTTTTGCGATGGAAGTCGTGGTGATGGAATACACGGTTACAACGTTTACACCTATTATACTAGCCTCAGTGAGCGCAGTGGTTACCTCGCGCTTGTTCTATGGCAACGAACCCACGTTCAACGTTCCTCTACTGCACATGAACTCCTTGCTTGAGCTGCCGTACTTGGCTCTGATGGGCGTCGTATTGGGAGGCGCCGCCGCTCTTCTTATCTTTCTTTCAAAACAAAGCTTTCACATCTGCCAAAGAATGACGCATTGGAAACGGTTTGCACTAGCCGGTGGAATCACGGGTGCATTAGCCCTTATCGCACCACAAATATTAGGTATTGGATATGACACAGTAAATGATGTGCTGGCAGGGCAGTTCCCGTTTTTGCTCTTAATCATTATTCTTAGCTGTAAATTACTCGCCACTAGTGTCTGTGTAGGTGCTGGCCTCCCCGGTGGTCTTATTGGACCCACGCTTTTTATGGGTGCGAGCCTGGGAGGTATTATGGGCATTGCGGGGCACCTCGCTGTACCGGATTACGCAGCATCAACTGGGTTCTACGCCATAATTGGGATGGCGGCGATGATGGGTGCCGTATTACAGGCTCCTTTAGCCGCTCTATTGGCGCTACTAGAAATGACGTCAAATCCCAATATTATCTTACCCGGCCTTTTAGTGGTTGTCATTTCTAGCATGATCGTAACCGAAGTCTTCAACTACAAATCACTTTTCCTAACGCTCCTCCAGGCACAAGGTCTTGATTTTCGCTCCGATCCACTCAGCCAATGGCTATATCGAGTTGGCATCAGTGAAGTGATAGACCGACGTTTTATTCGACACAACTCGTCCATTAGTTCTCATCAAGCTCGCGTGCTGATGGAAAACGCACCCTATCGGTTACTCATCGACGATGCGGAAAACACGCCATTCGCCCTCATGCCCACGGCAGATATGGCCCGTTACGTGAGTCAAATGGAAAACAAACCCATTGATGAGCGTCCTGATGGCAAGGATACTTTCGACCTTTTGGAGATACCCGCCAACAGAAAAAATCTGGCTGAAATAGATTTACAGGCTACGCTGAGAGACGCTCTGGATCTTATTGATGAAAAAGAAGTGGGCGCCCTTTACATCAATCGTATAACCACTCCCAAGATAAAACGGGTCTACGGAATCGTGACTCGAAAAGACATTGAAAGATACTACAGCACTAAGAAATAGAATAAGGATTAAGACACAAGTATCAAAAAATGCTGTTTAATTAATTCAAACGAAAAGGATTCAAATGCTCTGGATAAAAGCGTTTCATATTATTGCCGTGATATGTTGGTTTGCCGGTATATTCTATTTACCTCGATTATTTGTTTATCACGCGATGGCCTCAGACACCACTAGTATCGAACGGTTTAAGATTATGGAGCGCAAGCTATATCGTGGCATCATGACACCTTCTGCAATCATAGCCATCGTATTGGGGTTGTGGATGGTCATAGACGGATGGGATTACTATCAGTCTGCAGTTTGGTTGCAAATAAAGCTGTTTTTAGTATTGGGGCTAATCGGCTACCACGGCTATTGCGGCAAGCTACTGAAGACATTTGCTGCCGACAATAACGATAAGAGCGATGTTTTTTATCGCTGGTTTAACGAGATCCCGGTGATTATTTTAGTGGCAATCGTCATCTTAGCTATCGTCAAGCCCTTTACTTAAACCGCAAATCACTCAAGAATTGAATGTCTAAGTTGTTAAGGCATCAGGTTTTCAGCCTTGTGTTAAACTAAGAGAGTCATCAACTCAACAGAAATAGCTAGGCACAGTCAGGCATGAGCATTGATATTACCCCGCACCAAGAATGGCTTTCACCTGTGGTACTTTGTTTTTCCGGTTTAGACCCCTCAGGCGGAGCAGGAATTTCAGCAGATATTGAAGCAATCGCTAGCTTAGGTTGCCATTGCGCCCCTATCATCACCACATTAACCGCTCAGGACAGCTCTAATGTAAAAGATATTCAGCCTGTGGATTCCACCTTTCTCATTAGCCAGGCGCGAGCGATTTTAGAAGACATGCCCGTCAAGGCCATTAAGATTGGTTTACTCGGCAGCGTGGCAGTCATTGAGGCGATCCACACTGTGCTGACAGACTATCCGAACATCCCTGTCATACTAGACCCCGTTCTAGTGGCCGGTGGCGGAACTATTATCTCAAGCCGAGAGATAATTGCAGCGATGGAAAATTTGTTGCTACCTCACACCACTCTCATTACGCCCAATACAAATGAAGCTCGCGCTATTGCGGTCCAAGCAGACACCCTAGAGGCCTGTGCTCATGAACTTATGGGAATGGGTTGCGAGTACGTCCTAATCACCGGCACCCATGATGATTCAGAAAAGGTACTTAATCGATTATGGGGGCACAATCGATCACTATTAGATTGTGAATGGGATCGCTTGCCCGATGAATATCACGGCTCTGGGTGTATACTAGCTTCCAGTATTGCAGCGGGTATCGCTCAAGGCATGAGCATGCAATCCGCGGTTAGGGAAGCCCAATCTTTCACTTGGCATAGTTTGAAACATGGACAACGTTTAGGGATGGGGCAGCTTATTCCTAACCGCCTATTTTGGGCAAATGCTGAATACGCCAACAACTGGCGCAAATCTACAAATTAAACATTTATTCGCACCCTCCACATGAAGATATGGCCCGTGAAGATATAGCCCGTGATAACAAAACTTAAAGGGCTATACGCCGTTACTGCGACTCGAGCTGAGAAGCATCCAACTGATCAACACCTCACGCAGCTGCTACTAGCGGTCAAATCATCACTAGAGGGTGGCACTAAAATCATTCAATTTCGGGATAAAGACTCAGCAACTGAAGAAAAGCTAGAATACGCTATCGCCTTAAAGACACTATGCCAACAATACAACGCAGCACTCATAATAAATGATGAACTCTCTATTGCCGCCGAACTCGGTTTGGGACTTCACCTGGGCCGAGAAGACGGTTGCATCGAGACTGCGCGAAAAGTGCTCGGCGATAACGCGATTATCGGTGCTACTTGCCATGCTTCTTTAGATTACGCAGAGGAAGCGGCTCAACAAGGCGCTACTTATTTAGCTTTTGGTCGGTTTTTTTCTTCCACCACTAAACCAGACGCATCCCCTGCGCCACTGGATATTTTGACCCAGGCAAAAGCACAGTTTCAACTTCCGGTAGTGGCCATAGGCGGAATAAACCTGGATAATGCACCGTACGCAATTAGTGCGGGCGCTGATATGGTTGCCGCTGTAGACGCGATTTATAACGTCCCCAACATCACCGAAACTTGTCAAAAGTTTCAAGCATTGTTTAGTTCCTAAGAAGTAAGATCAAACACGCCAAACAAACGATTCTATTTTGAGGTCCCCCATGACGCGTAGCGAAACTCTTTTTAAAAAAGCACAAATTCATATTCCTGGCGGGGTTAACTCCCCCGTGCGTGCTTTCAGAGGAGTGGGAGGCGACCCCATTTTTTTCGCCAAAGGTGAGGGAGCCTACTTAACCGATGTAGACCATAACCGTTACATTGATTATGTGGGATCTTGGGGACCGATGATTCTCGGTCACTCACACCCCGCTGTCATAAGTGCAGTTAAAAGTGCAATGGATAACGGCTTAGGGTTTGGGGCACCGACGGAAATAGAAATCACGATGGCGGATAAAGTCTGCGAATTAATGGATTCAATTGAATCCGTGCGTATGGTTAATTCCGGTACTGAGGCCACCATGACGGCCATTCGCTTAGCAAGAGGTTTCACCGGCCGTGACAAAATAGTCAAGTTTGAAGGCTGCTACCATGGACACGCAGATTCACTTTTAGTGAAAGCAGGCAGTGGTGCTTTGACCTTGGGAATCCCCAGTTCACCGGGCGTACCCGCTGAACTGGCCGAGCACACACTCACCCTTGAATTTAATAATATTGATTCTGTCAGAGACACTTTCGCTCAATTAGGAAATAAAATCGCAGCCATCATTGTAGAGCCCATTGCGGGGAACATGAATTGCATTCCGCCGGTGCCTGGATTCCTAGAAGGATTACGAGAAGTCTGTGACAAACACGACACGGTACTCATTCTTGATGAAGTGATGACGGGATTTCGGGTTGCTCTAGGCGGGGCACAATCAATTTACAACATCACACCCGACCTCACTACCTTAGGGAAAGTGATCGGTGG
>JAESQG010000375.1 GCA_016765265.1 Pseudomonadales bacterium
GTTGCAAGATTTCAACTTCGACGCAAACCTACTCACAGTTCGCAATGGCAAGGGAAACAAAGGCCGCACAGTCCCTTTACCAATGTCCATCAAGCACGAATTACAACGACAAATCGAACGCGCCATCGAACTACATCATCAGGATATTGACAATAACTACGGCGGCGTGTTTATGCCTGACGCATTGGGCAACAAATACCCTAATGCTGCAAAGGAGGTAAGTTGGCAATGGTTTTTCCCCGCAAAAATTTTGACTTTCGTGGCGGATAGCAACGCTTATAAACGTTATCATTTGCATGACAGCCACCTGCAAAAAGCCATTAAAAAGTCAGTCAAGAAATCGAAGTTAATCAAAAGAGCCACCGCTCACACTTTCCGACACAGCTTTGCGAGTCATTTACTGCAGGCTAATTACGACATTCATACCATTCAGGTATTGCTGGGGCACAGCGACATTCGTACCACGCTTATTTATTTGAAAACCGTGCCTAGCACGACCATCAAGGAGGCGCAAAGCCCTCTTGATTTTAAGGAGCCTTGTCCAATATGAAATGAGTCTGAAATAGTAGGATTTGACACCATGATGGGGAGATGAAAACCATCATGAAGTTAGATCAGCTAACCACTATTAAACAATTAGAGTCTTTTTTAAACGGTTCTCAGGTTTGTGCCTACGAGGTCTGTAGCAACAAAGATGAGCGCTATCGGTGGATACAGTCCACGCTAGTTCAATTCGGCTATATGTCACTTCACAAGAGCGAGAAAGGGATTGTGATACGCTATCTCATAAAGATCAGTGGCTATTCCCGCCAGCAAATCACTCGTCTTATTAAGCAGTACGTCAAAACAGGAAGAATCGTTCGACGGCAACAAACCAATAGAGGATTTGCCAGACGCTATACAGCAGAAGATATCTCACTGTTAGCCAAGTTGGACGACCTGCATGAAACACCGTGTGGTGCAGTCATTAAAAAACTCTGTGAGCGCGCCTACCAAAAAGATACCGACGATCGTTATGAGCGCCTATCTTTAATTTCAATTAGTCACATCTACAACTTGCGCGGCTCTAGTGGCTATCAAAATCGGCGTCATCACTTTACTAAAACACAAAGTAAAAAGTCATCGATTGGTGAAAGACGGAAACCGAATCCGCAGGGGCTTCCCGGTTATCTTCGGGTTGATAGTGTTCATCAGGGCGATCAAGACAAGCAGAAAGGCGTCTATCATATCAACCTGGTTGATGAAGAGACTCAATTTGAGATTTGTTTCTCAGTTGAAAAGATCAGTGAACAGTTTTTAATTCCAGGGCTGGTGAGCGCATTAGCCATTTTACCCTTTGAAATTAGAGGTTTTCATACCGATAACGGATCGGAATACATCAATCAATATGTAGCAGGCATGCTTGATAAACTGAGCGCAGAGTTCACAAAATCTCGATCAAGACACAGCAATGACAACGCACTTGTTGAAAGTAAAAATGGCTCTGTCATACGCAAGCATTTTGGATATAGCCATATTCCTCAGCATTGGGCAAGTCAATTAAATGATGCTATTCAAGAGCCACTGTATCGTTATCAGAATTTCCATAAGCCCTGTTTTTTTCCTGTTGTCATTACTGATGATAAAGGCAAAGAGCGAAAGAAATANCCATACAGCAGCATGATGAGGCCCTATGAAAAGTTGATTTCCTTAGACAACATTGAAGATTATTTAAAGGATGGTATCACCTTGGCGCAACTTGCTAAGTATGCCCTGTCAATGACAGACCAAGAAGCTGCTAAGAGACTACAGCAAGCTAAGAGAGAGATTTTCTCAAAGATTTTTAAAACAAATGTTGTGCTCTCTTAGTGTTAGACGATTTCGGTTCTGGTTGGCTCTATGTGGATAAATTCTCGATCAGGCTTTCCTGGCCTTCAAAAAACAGTAAACTATCAATAATCGCTTAAGCGATAAAACTAATCAATAAATGAGCAATTATGGTGTATAANTCCACCTGCTTCAGACTCATTCCTGTATTAGAAAATACTGCGCNAGGATCCGATTTGCGAAGTTGCGCATATCAGTCTACGACTGGTTAGTCATCATGACCCAGTTGGTTATCCCACACTTATGCACTCTCCCATCGCTGTCCACAATTGTCTTTGGTACCAGGTGTCCCATCCTCAGGTGCGGTACAGCGGTGGTCTATATGGTTTCCCGTTATTAAAGAGAGTGGCAGGACGCCACGGTAGAGTACATTGCTGCCAGTAGATTGACTTTTTGCAGGTGGAGAATTATCCGAGATTAGAGATCAAATTATTTGCATATGCCACTGATGCTTTTGCACTTTAATTTATCACTGCTTCACTTCAACCAGTCCTAAATACTGCGAGCTATAGGACCATGGTATGACGCTACTGATGCGCGAATATTTTTATATGAAAATTAACACCTACTCCGAGGTGCAGCACATTCCACGGTTATCGTTAGTCCGTCTGGGTAAAGTTTATGTACGGTTTTTGTATAGAATGTGTGTATTCGCTGCTGATCTATAAAATATGCGTTATTAATTGTAAATTTTGCCCGATTTATCATTGCCTTGTTACCTAATAACGGCTAATTTAGGGTCTAGGAAGAATGGGGTAGTGCAAGAGCGTTGATGCTCTAAGCTTGCTGGAATTCTCGAGCGACTTAAGCTATTGACCTACAAGAAAAACCCTGACGAATATAGCCCTAAATTTCTTTCTAAAAAATAATAATAAANGCTTAGTTTTGTAGTATGCACAATTGAGCATAATAAAATAACTNATCTGGGAGTGNTTNAAAATGAGAAAGCTTTTTACTATGGCCGCGTTGAGTGTGTTTCTTGTAACTCTGTCTGGATGTAGTGAGTTTACGATTCTTTCTTTTAAAAATAATACGACGAATGCGGATACTGTTACGTTTGCTGATGCAAATCTTCAGCAGTGCTGGAATGATGCGGTTGCTACGGCTAAGGAAAATGTTTTACCGGCACCTCTTGGCTTTTGGACTGTTGCGCAGATAACGAATCTTCTTTGCCATAATTATGGTATCACGGATGTTAGTGACATTAGCAATGCAAGTGGAGTGAATACTCTCGTTTTAACTTCTAACTCGATCGGGTCTTTAGATTTGGGGTATATGCCGTTTCTTACTGGCCTTAGCGCATCAGGATCAGATCTAAGTACCACTGCGCCAGATGTTGTTAATCTAAGTGGAGCAGAAGCAATCACAGATTTAAACCTTAGCATTAACTTCGGGATCGAAGAAATCGATCTATCTGCAAATTCAAGTTTGCGAGATGTGAATTTATCTACCACGAACATTACTGCGGCGAGCATTATCAACAAACCGGACCTTAATGTGGTGCAACTGGCTCTTACTCCGCTTGTGAGTCTAGATTTAAACGGAAATCCTTCACTTGAATTTGTAAATATAGGAGGAATTACAGGTTTGGATACTGATTCCACAGATGCCTTGAATACCTTAGATTCAACGATCTCAGGCTTATGTGTTATTTACCTACCACCTTATGATAGTGATCCAGATTGTACTGCTGAGGACCTAGCAGAAGCTCCGGTCTTTTAATACCTACAAAACAACGACACATTGGTTACAAAAAGGGCAGCTCATCGCTGCCCTTTTTGTATGAATAGGAATCTTATTGTATATAATGTAGATTCGACTTGGATAAGAATAATAATAAAATAAAGAGGTATCCTAGTGAAAAAAAAATATGGCCTTAGTATAGGCCTCCTCGCCTTCGTTTTGTTTCTGAGTAACTCATTCTCATCCACTACTTTTGCAGCAGATAACCTATTTTCTTTTCCAGGTTCTCCTACCTCAAAGAGCTTTAAAGTTCAAAAGTTAACATCCACAGTTAGTGAAATGCGCAACGTTGATATTAATATAGGATTACTCTCAAGAGATATTCAGGAATTTCAATTAGAACTATTCGATGGTCAATCTTTTCTACTCAAGAGAACCCGTTTTAAAGTTAACGTTGGCCGTAGCAATCTATGGCGAGGACAAATATTTAAGCAGCATTTAACTAGTGGTGGTGTTATTGATGAGCTAGTGGGAAGCGCTGTATTCATTATCAAAGGGAATCAGATTCGAGCTACTATCCACTACCAAAATGAGACCTATAAGTTAGAGCCAACAGAAAGTGGCCAACACATATTAAAAAAGGTGAATACCGCTGCTTTTCCGAAGGAGCACCCTGACGAAACTCCTAGCCCAACGGAACCCGACTTTTCCTCTTCAAACATAAAAACCACCGATAGCTACACCGACACATCTTCTATAACCACTGCTGCGGAGGTTGCTCTACCAGCAGATCACGCGGTAGCATCTCTCGAGATTGTTCGGATCTTAGTAGTCTACACTCCAGCCGCTGCGGGACTGACACTTGATATAGAGGGCGATATTGACCTGGCAATTGCCAATACCAATAGTAGCTATGCCAACAGCGGGATTGATGAAAGTGTTTCTTTGCAACTAGTCCATTCTTCGGAATTTAATTATGTTGAAGGGGCCGATATATTCGCTGATTTGCGAAATGCAGAAAGTGATCCCTATTTGCAGGGACTGCGGGATGAGTATCTGGCTGATGTCGTCATTTTGGTCACTGGAGTTTCTCAGTACTGTGGTCTGGCTTCTTCAATTTACGCGAGTACGGAAGAAGCTTTTGCAATAGTATATATGCCTTGCTTAGCGGAAGGCGTTTATTCACTTGCCCATGAGGT
The DNA here is from genome assembly GCA_016765265.1 of Pseudomonadales bacterium. Classification (GTDB taxonomy): domain Bacteria; phylum Pseudomonadota; class Gammaproteobacteria; order Pseudomonadales; family DC-out160; genus DC-out160. The sequence continues at coordinate 4,749 of JAESQG010000375.1, forward strand.
GGGGCATTTGCAGGGTGCGCGTCATAATATTGCTGCCGACTCCACAATCATACCTTTTTCTTACGGTCACGGGTACGTTGATCAAGCTAACGCTTTTCGAACCATCATGGCCTACCCTTGCATTAACGGAGAAGTAGATGAATGTCCTCGGATACCATACTGGTCTAACTTTAACGTTTCCTATTTAGGTAATCCTACAGGTGTGGAAAACGTCAGTGATAATGCGAGGGTACTTGTTGAAACCTCCAATTACATCGCACATTTGTGGGTCAACTATATCCCGTATCACCTGCTGTATTTGGTTGGGTTTGATTACCATGACATCGACCAGCCGCCGACACTCAGCAGTGTCTCAGGCCTCTTCCCGACAACGATAAGTGATGGTCAACCGATGGTAAGGTCAAGCTTCGGGGTTTTTGACACTAAAAATTTAGTGTTCGATGGCGCTGGTGAGATAGCGCCCTTTCGAGAGGCGATTACCTTTGATATCCGTGATGAAGTGAATCGACTGGATATCGAAATGGAGTTAACGACTAATAATCTAGTGGGGACGGCAGGCGCACAGGGTTTTATCAATCTGAACTTTGACCAACCTATTGCACTGACCTTAGCTGAAACCGGATGGGTACAAATTGATGGATTAGATATTACACCTTTTGTCGACGACACTTTGGTGGAAATTATTGCCCGCTTGAATTTCACCGATACCACCCTGGAGATTCTGGTGAATGGTAGCAGTGTCCATCAACAAGCATTATTGGAATATCCTTTACATAATATTGAGGTTGGGATTGAAGGTAGTGACCAGCATCAGATGGCTTTAGATAACTTTTTAGTGACCAGTAACGGTGTTGCACTTTCTGAATTAAATGCGGGGTTTCTACTGGATAATGCAGGGGCCTGGACTGACGGCCAAATTAGTTTCCTTGCAACATTTAAAAATGATGGCCCTAATTTGGCGGAGAATCTCTCTGCGACTATCAATATTCCCGCAGAGCTCACCTTAGATTCTTTTAGTAGTGATGAGTTGGATTGTCTCTATGCGAGTTTTATTATTACCTGTACCGCCATTAACTTAAGCGCTAATGATGAAGCCCAGGTGAGTATTGTCACTAGCACAGTGGATTCAAATAATAGATTTCCCTTTTCGCTTTCTGTTACCTCGGACTCAGAGGAAATGGATCTAGATAATAATAATAAAACGTTACTGCTGGGTGGCGATGGTGTGTTAGCTGACCTAGAGGTGGCCTTAAGCGGTAGTCCTAAAACCGTGGGTAGTCGTATTCATGTTACAGCAACCGTAACTAATAATGGATCAGACCCCGCGGATAATCTTGTTCTTACGATTCCAACACCAAGCTCGGTCATCTATGAAGCCAATAATCAAACTGCATGTGCTAGTTTTACGGTTGATGCGGCGAGAGTCGTATGTGGTACAGGTCTGCTCCAATCTGGAGAAACATTCCAAGCAACCATAACCTATTATTCGCCATGGTTTTTAACCCGACCCCTGTTTAACGCCAGTGTGACCAGCGATACCTCTGACCCGGATCTTAGCAATAACAGCGCAAAGGGTCTTTTTGGAGGTTCGATGTCTTATCTTGTGATAGCGCTACTCTTATTTTTGGGTATAAATAGACGTGTTACTGGGTATAAATAACAAATAGACGGTTATTGATGGACTTCAAAATTCTTTGATAGATAAAGCATAATTTCTCGTAATTTAGGTTCATCCAATAACCCAAATGAAACGTGTGCATCAAGATAACCAATCAAAAAGCAAAGCGAAATATAGATAGGCTGGCCGGTCTTAGCACTGTGTAAATGCGCGGCTAGATTTTCTAGCACGTATTCTGCTGCGGGCTTAATCTTTGGAGAGTCGTCGTCTATGCCCCGATTCTTCGCGGCGATGGATATCGAATAACTGACGAGGGCCAGGCGCTCATCTTCATCAGGGGTAGGATGGTCTATATTAAATAACTCAATGGCTTTTTCTAAGGCCTCATAGGCCTCTGCTGCCCAGAGTTTGGTTTTCTTTGGTGTTTTCTTCATAGTGCCTATATCTTACGAAAAGGGTCAAAAAATGGGTTATTATTGACTCAGATAAATAATAACCCGAATAAACGCAGTAGGTGCAAAACACTGAATGCGGAAAACGGACCTTAGCATAGATAAACGTGGGTAAGACACCCCCGATTTATGTACTCACCGAATTACTATCTCTGTCATTTATATAATATGTCGTTCAATACTATTTCGAAAAACCAGGACATGGACCATTTTAATGATCAGGACACTTTATGGTTATTTGGTTATGGTTCTTTAATTTATAAGGCTGATTTCCCTTATCTAGAAAAACGTCCGGCTTCCATCAAAAATTGGGCAAGGCGGTTTTGGCAAGGTTCACACGATCACCGAGGTACTCCTGAAAATCCAGGGCGAGTAGTCACGCTGATTCAAGAATCCGAGATGATTTGTCATGGTATGGCATATCGCATTACGCCAGATGAATTACGTCACTTGGATTATCGAGAGAAAAATGGCTATCTCCGCTGTGTAACCGAGATAGCATTTGAAGGCGGCGATTCATTAGAAGGACTTATTTATATTGCCGATCACGACAATGCTGCTTTCTTGGGGGAATTGCCAGAAGAAGCTATAGCACGTCAAATTTCTCGCGCTAGTGGCCCCAGTGGTTCAAACACAGATTATGTAATTGAACTGGCCAATGCTTTGAGGTCCATGAATAAAATAGATGATCATGTTTTTCTAATTGAAAAATATCTACTGGAATAATTAACATTTTCCGAAAAAGCGACAAGACAAGACCCAGAATATTATAAAAAATACGGACTCGGTTTTGACAGAGTTTTCCTTGTAATGCCTATATGCCAATTGTATGATTTACGCGTATCGGTGCGCCAAGCTTGCCTTAGGCGTTCCATAACGGACTCAAATTTCTTTAGACTCTCAACCACCCTTAATTCACATAAGAAATGTTAGCACCTATTGTGTGTAGTGGGAGAGGTGGCATGAACTGCATGGAATAGGAATAGGAATAGGAATTATGGAAAAGACTATCTCGGGAATGGATTTATTTAGGCAGCGCAAGTATTTGTTAAACAGTGTGGGCAGCCTTTGTCGATTCGCTTTTCTCAAAGCCACTAAATTGAAAAAGAATACGCCGCCTTTATCGGCTCTGGTAGAACTCAATGCTGAGAGACAGCCCGATCACAGAGCTCTGTTCTATCAAGACCAATCCCTTACTTATAAAGAGCTAAATGATTATTGCAATCAAGTTGCCCACTATTTATTATCTAAAAACGTAAAGCAGAGAGATGTTGTTATTCTCTTTATGGAAAACCGTATCGAGTTTTTAATTATGCTCATTGCTCTAAGTAAAATTGGGGCAGTGGTAGGACTAATTAATACCTCTTTGGTTGGTAATGGTTTGAAGCATTGTATAGACCTCGTTAAGCCCACGGCACTTATTATAGGAGAGGAGCTGTGTGATCAATATGAAGCAATTGTTGACGCGAATAATGCCGATACCATGGACCGAACTGTTTTCTACATGCCTGATTCAGCCTCATATACTACCGTGGCGGGTGAGCGCGAGGGTTTTATTAACCTTAGCCAGGAAGCTCAAAATTTCTCTAAAGAGAACTTAAATATTGAAGTCGATATTGATGATTCGGCCTGGTATATCTATACCTCTGGTACCACGGGATTGCCGAAAGCAACGGTTCAGACCTATGCTAAAACCGCCACTGCCTCTTATCTTGCTGCCTTGATTAATCCCGTAACGCGGGACGACACCGTGTACTGCACTTTACCGCTCTACCACGGCGCGGCGCTGCTAAGTTGGTTTTCGACATTAATCGGTGGGGGTACTTTTGCCTTACGCAGAAAATTCAGTGCTAGTGAGTTCTGGGATGATATAGAGCAATACCAGGCTACCATCTTTAGCTATGTGGGTGAGCTTTGCCGGTATCTTCTTAATAGTGAGTCTCCTAAAAGTGAGAATAACACCTTGAGAGCCATTGTGGGGAATGGTCTCAGACCAGACCTTTGGCTTGAGTTTAAGGAGCGATTTCAGATCGACGAAGTCAGGGAGTTGTACGGGGCGAGTGAGTCAAACATTGCCTCATTGAATTTATTCAATATGGATAAAACAACGGGCCTTCTTTTTGGGCCTTACGCCATCGTTAAATACGATGAAGAGACGGAAGAGCCGATCCTCGATAATAATGGGCATGTATCCCGAGTAGAGCCAGGCAACGGTGGATTGTTGTTGGGTAGGTTAACCAAGTTGGTGCCCTTCACTGGTTATACTGATAAAAGTAAAAACAAGGGCAAGTTAATCCACAATGCTTTGAAGGAGGGCGATAGTTGGTTTAATACCGGCGATATCGTTAGAGAGATAGGTTGTAGACACATGCAGTTTCTCGATCGTTCAGGTGATACTTTTCGCTGGAAGGGTGAAAATGTATCAACAAGTGAGGTTGAAACCGTGGTTAATCACTTTCCTGGAGTGGAAGAGTCCGTTGTTTACGGAGTAGAAGTGCCTCACGCTACGGGTCGAGCAGGTATGGTGGCCATAAAGCTCGAGAAAACAGATGAAGACATAGATGGTAAAGCATTTTACGAATATCTGGCTGGCCAGCTGCCCAATTATGCCATGCCATTATTTGTGCGAGTTAATGAAACTTTAGAGCGTACGGGTACTTTTAAGTATAAAAAATTCAATTTAAAACAAGAAGGTTACGAACCTGAGAAGGTGAAGAGTGCTATCCGGGTAGCCTTACATAGCGAAAAATGCTATACCACGCTAGACTCTTCGCTTATAGGCGAAATCAAAGACAATAAAATCAAGCTCTAATCTTGGTGAAGAAGCAAATAATAGAACCAGAGGGCAGTGACTATGAGTGCTGTGATAAAGAAAAAATACCGCCATATGGTGGGTAAAGACCCTTATGAAGTGGCTTTAGAAGATTATGACGTAAGCCAAAGAGAAATATATCAATCAAATACTATGTGGGGATTTTTTGATCGGTTACGCAAAGAAGACCCGGTCCACTACTGTAAAGAATCTCGGTTTGGCCCTTATTGGTCAGTGACCAAATTCGCGGATATTATGGAAGTGGAGGGCAACCCAGAAGTCTTTTCTTCAGAGCCTTCCATCGCAATAATGGATGCACCGGCTGATTCTGACTACGATATGTCAATGTTTATCGCCATGGACGAACCAAAGCATGGTGATCAGCGGCGAACGGTACAAAGTTCTGTTGCGCCGAGAAACTTAGCCAATATGGAAGGGCTAATTCGCGAGCGTGTTTGTACGATTCTAGATAGGTTGTTGATGGAGACGTTTCCGGTTTCGATGGCGCGGGCAATGCGTTCGGCTCGGTTTAAATCGGCGGACCAGACGCTGGCACTGAGGCCGTAGGGGGTGTCGTTGGCCATGTGAATGGCTTGGGCTTCGTCGCTGAAGGATTGAACGGTGACGACGGGGCCGAAGGTTTCTTCGCGGGCAATGAGCATTTCGTCGGTTATCCCGGTGATGACGGTGGGCTCGATTTCGTTGGATTGGCCGATGCGTTTGCCGCCGGTGATGATGTCGGCTCCTTTGTTGCGGGCGTCTTCTATTTGTTCCATGACGATGTCTACTTGAAATTGGGCGGTCATGCAGCCGACATCTAAATCGTTGGGGTCGTCGGATTGGCATCGGCTGGGTGTTTGGATGTTTTCGAGTTTTTCTTTGAGCATGTCGATGAATTTGGGGTAGAGGGTGTCTTGGACGAGGATGCGTTCGACGGCGGTGCAGGTCTGACCTGAGTTTGTCATCCCCCCCCACACCGCTCCGTTGACTGCACGTTCGAGGTCTACGTCGTCGAATATAACCATGGGATCTTTGCCGCCGAGTTCGAGTTCTACGGGAATGAGGTATTGTGCGGCGTGGGCCATAACGGCACTCCCGCCGCGGCAGCTTCCGGTGAAGAATACTTTGGCGGGGCGTTGGTCGATACAGGCGGCTCCGGTTTCTTTT
>JAESQG010000376.1 GCA_016765265.1 Pseudomonadales bacterium
AGCTTTGTTCAATGCCTAAAGCTTCGCACGGCTTTATTCGCATAGGGTGTTATTTCTTATAGCTTTTTTTATTTATCGTGCCGGCACTAATTATGTGATGAAAATGCTTGGCATCGATGCCGGTGGTGCATCGCTTACGAACTACCAGTCTTCTAGTTATTATAGTCATCAAGAAAACGTACTTCAGCATTTAAAATGGATTACCTATGGCGAAAAGGAAAAAGACCTCCTCTTCGAGCAGGCTCAGCAGCAAGCTAGTCAGCAACAAAAACCCAGACAAATCTTCGTGAGTTTGGTGGACTACTGCTGGAAACATCGCATTACGCTACCTCAATTTACAGAACTATCGGAACATGTCACTGACAGCTATAACGAATTTGAAAACACTCTTCTTGATAAAATCACTTCACTTGCTTCTAGACACCAACTCGATACGCTAGACCATTTGATTGAGTATGATGGCAAAGACAGGCACCCTATTACACTGCTCAAAAAAATCAATCAATCCCTACAGCCTAGGGATATTTCTAGATCGGTCGTCACCACTCAAGAGGTGGGAGAATATTTCTTTGAGATAGAAACGATAATCGAAAACCTAGATCTCTCAAAGCAAGCTACCGAGTATTTTTCAACGTGGGTCCAAAAGGCGCGTATCTCGCAGTTAACCGGCTTAGCGGCTAAGACAAAAATATACTTATATTTAATGTCCTATGTTCGCCATCAATTTTATATTCGCCAAGACGCATTATGTCAAATCTTGTTGAAAACGGTTAAACAAGCCTCCAATAACATCATTAAGGAGCTCCACTCCAGTGACATTAAAACTAGAAGAGCACGAAACAAAGCGATTGCAGCATTGACTAAGTCAAGTAAAGACACCCGGCAATTAGTGCATGAAATCAAATTGGTTTCACAGCTAAACGATGTCACTCCCAGTGAAAAATATTACAAAATTGAGGCGTTACTAGCAGAATTTGATAACCGACAAACCAAAGAGGAACGTCGACTGGTTCAGGAACTAGAAGAGAAACTAAACAGCGTGGTGAGCGACGGTGATCTATACAAAACCATGGAACGACTATCTCGAAAATTACAACTGAGAGTCAGTGGTATTCTTCAGGTGCTTGAATTTAACGAAAAGGAATCAAACGTAGATATCATTGATGCGATCACCTACTTTCGTATGGTTAATGGTAAAGTGAGTGACAATGCGCCTACCTCATTCTTGACGGATGGTGAATATAAATTCGTGAACAAGGATGAGGCCTTTAATGTCAGTCTTTACAAATTTCTGTTATTTAAGCATGTTGCAGACGCGATTAAGTCGGGCGAGTTAAATCTTAGGTATTCATATCAATATCGCTCCATCAATGATTACTTGATTAACATGAATGAATGGCAACAGGACCGTGACAAATTACTGCGCGTTGCAGGTTTGGATAACTTTAAGGAAATAGCACCGGTACTCGATGATCTAAAATCAAGGCTTGACGACAAATACACCGAAATAAACACGGCCTATCTTAACGACAAGAATCCCTATTTGAGCTTAAGTAACCAAGATCGCATTCAGGTTCGGACGCCAAAAACAGACTACGATCAAGAAGAATTCGTCCCGACCACTCTTAACCAAGATGGATTCATTCCCATTCAAAGAGTGCTTACTGAAGCAAATCGGGTGTGCAATTTTAGCGATGCGTTCAGCCATCATAGCGTCAAATACTCAAAGATGAAGCCAAAACTCACGGAAATAAATGCAGGGATATTAGGGCTAGGCTGCAACATTGGGTTGGATAAGCTCGCTAATATCTCAATAGGCATCACTGAAGACAAGCTAAAAAATGCAGTGAATTGGCATTTCTCTCTTAAAAATGTACGTGAAGCCAACGATGCGATTGTGGGGACAATAAACAACCTTGCGCTTGCCAAGTCATTCATGAAAGCTAAACACCACCTCCACTCCAGTAGTGATGGCCGGAAATTAGGTGTGGGAGTAGATTCGTTGCTCGCTGCTAGATCCTTTAAATATTTCGGGAAGGATAAAGGGGTGGTGATTTATACTTTCATAGATGAGCGACATTCGCTGTACTATTCATCTGTGATCAGCGCAGCGGAACGAGAAGCGCCCTACGTGATTGATGGCCTGCTACATAATGAAACCGATAACAAAATAACCCATTCTGTTGATGAGCATGGTTTTAGTGAGGCTGTTCATGCCGCCACACATCTAATCGGCGTATCCTTTGCGCCAAGATTTAAACAGATTGGGAAGAAAAGAATATATGGTTTCTCAAGCAAAGCAACTTATAGTAAAAAAGGCTATAAGATTTTGCCAAGTAGGACATTTAACCTTAAGCTGATTACTAAGCAATGGAATAACATTCTTCGTTTCATGGCAACCATAAAACTTAACAGAACATCAGCCTCCCAGCTTTTTACAAGGTTAAACTCATACGCTAAAGAAAACCCTTTATATAAGGCTTTAAAGGAATTTGGGAGAATTATTAAATCCATTTACATATTAACCTATTGCAACGATGTTGAATTACGACAGGATATTCAAAAAAATCTAAACCGTATTGAGTTGTCCAATAAATTTTCCAAGGCGATATTTTTCGACAACAGCCAGGAATTTACCGTTGGTGAAAAAGAAGAGCAAGAACTTGCAACAGCTTGCCAAGTCTTAATACAAAATTCTATTGTGCTGTGGAACTATCTCTTCTTATCAGATTTGATATTGAAGACAGAGGACGAAGATGACAGGCTGGATCTTATTGAGACCATACATAAAGGAAGTCTGCTCTGCTATCGGCATATCAATTTCAGAGGCACCTACGATTTTCGTACAAAGGCATCGAATGAATCGCGCTTTGATATAGAGGAAATTAAGAAGCTCAAGATCGCATGAGGTGGTTGGCTTGTCATGAGTAAGTGGCAAGCCAAATTCTTAGGTAATAACGGAAGAATAAACGGGCATTTAGCGTGATAATGAACTTAAAAGGTTGTTGCTATATTACATAATATCAAAGAGTTAGAGCAACATCCTGGAATCTACACCCCGTTTTGCTACCCCTAAATCTTTACTCTGGAATGCCCACCTTTAAATCTTGAAACTCTGGAAAATAGCCTATATGGTTCCTTATCTCTGTGATTCTAAAGGAGAGCATCAAAAAGTCGGGGGTATGCATAAAAGCCACTTTAACTATTTTAAGTTTGATCCATCCTTAATTTAAATCCTTTGATCACTAGTCCTTTTGTTCGATCCATCCAATTCAGCTAGAGCCTGCGTCGTGGAGCGTATTGGGTATGAAGACCTACTCTATTAAAGTAGCGCTGCGCGGAATTAGCCCAATGATCTGGCGGCGATTGGAAATCAATGGTAACACCACACTAGCCGATTTACATCACATCATCCAAATTGCGATGAACTGGGATAACACCTTTCTGCACAAGTTTCGAATCTACGCCAAAGACTACGGCATCTGCTATTCGTATGGTTTCTCCTTTAGCGATGATGCTCACGAAGTCACTTTCGATCAGTTTGAATTTGAAGTGGGCGATAAATTTACCTATGAATACAATTTCTTCGAGTTTCGGTTGTGTGATATCCGTATCGAGAAAATCGACCTTTACGAATCGCTTAACCACCAAACGACCTGCATTGGTGGTAGTCGAGTTTACCCTGACTATCCGGCTCGCCACGAATTTGATGTNTTAGTCGATATGGCAAAGCTGGTTAAACANTTGCTNAAAAAAGTCACCGAACCTCGACTAGCAAAAGCGGTGGAACTNTCTGAAGAATACGCCGCTCTGAAATTTAANAAACAAAGCGTTAATCNGCTAATAGTAGAATATTACCAGGATACTTCCNACCGTTAAGAGNAAGTCATATTAATACNGNGTGNGGTTAGGANTTCTTATGNGATTCAANATTNAAGTGGTCATTGAAGAGGATGATCAGCAAACCNCTATTGAAGATANAATCACCTTTGACAACNNACNTTGCCAATGTGGGTTGCATCGGTCTTTCTTTGTCTGAATCTAAACAAGTATTAAAGAGCCTTCAACAGCGGGTGGTACAATCACAGGCATCCTCCTTCATCCGATCTAAGCGACATTGCCCTTGCTGCGCTAAGCAGCGAGGTATCAAAGGGCGTCATTCCATTCAATATCGCACTCTATTTGGAATCGTTGTCATTGAGAGTCCGCGACTTTATCATTGTGATTGCGATGAGCAAAGTAAGGGCACTTTTAGCTTACTAAAACAGTGGTTACCCGAGCATATCAGTCCTGAACTTAAGTACATTGAGACCAAGTGGGCCTCCCTTATGTCCTATGGTATGACCGCTGATTTACTCAAAGATATTCTGCCGGTCAGTAGCACACTGAATGCAAGCACGGTAAAGAATCATTTAGAGTCGGTTGCTTGCAAAATGGAAAAGGAGTTGAAGGAAAAGCCTGCTGTTTATATTGGCTGTTGAAACGACTGGGCAAAATCACCCAAACCCGACAAACCACTCACCGTCGGTATTGATGGGGGATATGTTAGAAATTGGCATAATAAGAAAACTAATTTTGAGGTAGTTGCCGGTAAATCATTATCTAAAACCAAACCCTCAAAAAGATTTTGTTTCGTGCAGAAGTACGATGACAATCCGCGCCATCGCCTGATACACGTATTAAAAGATCAAGGTATGCAGAGGAATCAACAGATTCAGTTCCTGTCAGATGGGGCTGAAAATCTAAGGGCAATACAAACGATGATTTGCCCAGAGGCAGAACATACTTTAGATTGGTTTCACGTTACTATGAGATTAACCGTGCTGAATCAATATGCAAAAGGTTTACAAAAATCAGATCTAGAACACGGGCCAGCTATCATTAAAGATCTTGAAAGTGCAAAGTGGAACCTTTGGCATGGTAATACAGGCAATGCGCTGGATAAATTAGAGGACTGTTATTTTAGGCGTTTACGACTGGCTATCAATAATTCCTGGCGCTGTGATCCCTTGCGGCTGCGTTTGAAGGTTTCCAAGTATTCTTCCTGTAATGAAAGCAATTCAGGGCTGTACACCGAAAATAAAATCTTGCCCTGTTGGATGGACTTCCCCTCATAATCTGCTGCCAAGTCGCCGATCCACCCACTAAATCGCAGGCTAATATCAGTTAGGCGAGTTTCGTCAAAGGTCACTTCCCCTTGCAAACGTACTGGCACTTCAAAGTGGTCTTTTGTCACGCGACCTGTTTTCACACCGATAATCTGGCGGCGCCCTTCCTCAATGAGAATGCTGCCACTTTGCAACTCCTCATGGGTTACCGGCACCAGATCCATACCACATATTGGACAGGTACCTGGCAGCGCTGATTTAACCGAAGGGTGCATAGAACACGTGTGGTAGGCGACATCCCCTGAAGGTGTGGCAGTGGCCAGTTTTAAGCCTTTCCTGCCATCGGTATTTCAAAATCACCTTGATAAACCCCCGGAGCGGTTTCCTTAATATCGGCTTGGGCATACATAGCAGGCATCGTGCCCATCGCAGGCATCTCTGCCACAGCACGAACATCTGCGCCCGTGATGGATAAGCCATCTTGATCGCGAACCACGATGAGAATACTGTTATTACCCACCTGAGGTGTTTGCGGATCTACTGACACAGCGACCTGGAACGGACCTGCGTGTACGAAATCAGCGCGATCAACATTGCTACTTTGGCCTTGGAATACAGACGTTAATGCAG
>JAESQG010000377.1 GCA_016765265.1 Pseudomonadales bacterium
GGGCTAGATTTAGGTGATGCAACTAATGATAGTGACAGCGATTCGGAAGACTGCGATTGCGAGGAAATTTATGCGGAAATAAATAATGCGGTAAATGGGTTGCAAAGACGCTCGCGTCAAATTAGAGAAAATAAAGGGAACATAGATCCTAGAACACATCAAGAGCAATTTAGACAGAGACAAACCAATTTAAGGAAGTTGTTAAATAATGCGAGCTCTATGGGATGCACCAATTATAGATCTGATGCATGGGAATGGGCGACGACACCGACACCGAGTCCATTATGAATGTTGAGAGTAATTTAAAGGCTATAGCTATCAGTTGGATTGAGGCCCAAAAATATGATGTGGACGACAATAGGTACCACAAGTATTCCTGGGCCGTAGATGAGGTGCTTAAGTTTACGCACGACAGACCAGATAAATTGTGGGAGATTATTCTCGTAATATTGAATGCTGACCAATCTGACACAACAGTACGTTCAATCGGTGCTGGTCCGCTTGAAGATTTGTTGGTTTATCACGGTAAGTCGTATATAGATAAAGTAATTAAATCTGCTGAGAAAAATATAATATTAAAAATATCAGCGAAATCTACTGATATATCTGATGTAAACGATGCTATAAGGAAGAAGTTTAACGCTGGCTTAAAGTGAGTTTGTTGTAGAATCCCAAATTCCCATCATACTTTTTCCCGAAATAGAATCTGACGATTTTGAAAATAATTCGTCAGATTACCAAATTCTCATCATGGGGTTCTAGCGGGATTCCGTCCAAATGTCACACATATCGCTACAAGCCTTATCATGTATATCTATAGTACCGTAAACCATATCAAAACATACTTATTCTGATATTTTTGTACTCTTTTCTTGACCTTTTAAACATCAGGTATATAGTGTAGAGCGCAGAATTAACATCATATTTTAAGCCAAACTCTGATCGTACGATTAGGAAAATAATTCGCGATATTACCAAATTCTCGTCGTACGATAATCCCGCCCAGTCAAATTAAAATCATATTATTTCCCAATTTATGATCATGCTGGCAAACAGCAAAATGTTTGACTTTGTGTGCGACTGCTTTGGGAATTCAAAATGTTCTGAATGCTCTTGCCTGTTGTGCGATGCTTTTGGCTATCGAAAACGGTCAGGCACAAAAAAAGGGCGTTAGCCCTTAAGTTGTATTATTTGGTTATAATCTAAATAGTGTCGGAAGCTTTTAACTTATCGTCATAACTAAGATGTTCCTGCTTCAACGATTTTTCGCTTTTCAATTCTCCAATCTCGTCGGCATAAACGGCTAATAGCACCTCCCGCAACTCATCTAAAAAAGTGATGACGGCATAGGCATCATCAGCATCCCAATAAGTTCTTATCTGCATCAGTTTCATAGTCACTACACCACCTGCTGCTTAATTAATTCTTCGTGAGAGCGCCAATGTGGTTGAACAAGAACGTTGTTGATATGAGTGGTAGTTACGGTTCGCTTACCATCCCTGCAAGCTTCAATGAGACTGCTATAGCAGAGGTTTCGGCATAATCTAAGATTTCCTTGTACCGATCTCAATATCAACTCAATGGATGAGTTATCATAGGTATGATGCCCCAAGCCAACAGCATCTAATTCTACTAATATGTATTGTTCAAGATTTCCATCATTTAGTGGGAATATATTCTCCGAATAAGTAATTCGACTTTTGATATCCTCATTCACATTCATCGATAGATAATACAATAAATCCCTTTGACCAAATAGCACTAAGTTATGATTCTTTGGAAACCGGTCGAACAACAATCTCAGCTTTCTTAATACCTGCATGTCCATCAGGTGCGCCTCGTCAATTAGTGTGTAAAGCACTTTACGATCTTTGACGTGGCGGTACGCAGTTTGAATAAGTTCTTTCTCTAGCGTCTTTGTCGGAACGTCAATTCTAAATGACTCTGCCAGTTGTTTAAGCATGTTGGTATAGGTATGCATTGTTTGCGAGAAGGATGCGACAACCGTGTCTCTCTCGCTACCTAACGTTTCAATGTGTTCACGCAATATAGATTTTCCCACGCCAGGATTTCCAATGATAACAGAGAAACCACCGTGCTGTGAATGAATTTTGATAAGGTCAAATATTCTTTTCTGTTGGGCTAACAAGCCTGGATTTACTCTGCTAAAGGGTTCTTTAGTGATTCCGAATGTATTTTTTATCATGAGTCACCTCGTGTATTTTTATTGTAGAGTTCTCTGATTTGATCTGCATTTTGGTGAACATTAAGTAAAGAGGCTTCTCCCATTCGTTTATCGGCAAAGAACACAATAAATCTATCTCTCATGCTTCTGCTATAACGTACCTGAATTGTTTTTCCTCTCAAGTCCACGGGGCACTCGTATTTTTGTGAGTTGATTGAAAAAACATTGGTTTTACTTACCTTTCGATTTTGCTCAACAAAGAAAATTTCCTCTGAGTACTTGTCATCAGTTAGAAACTTAACGCGATCCACATCAAGAGCAAAACGATCAATAGGAATCATTTGAATCCCACTATGATGTTTGGCGTTATATTCATTCTCTATCCAGTGGTGGGTTTTTTCGTTTAGCTCCTCAAGGGTTTGAAACTCAACATGTTGAGTGAGAAAGCGATCCCTGAATCCTCTAAAAAACCTTTCGATTTTTCCCTTAGCTGCTCCATCTCGAACAGGGGCATGGGAGAGCCTAATATCGAGCCGAAGACAGGCCTGCAAGATTTCGGTAGATTTGTAGTTAGCCCCATTGTCAAAGTAAAGCCGGTCTGGTTTTCCTCTCTTGAATAGAGCGGTACGGAAGGCGTCAATCATGTTCTCGGTATTATCGCGGTAGAAAAACTCGCCGTGAGTAATTACACGGCTAGCGTCATCAAGGAATGCAATCAAAAATGTTTTACGCCACGAACCATCGCCCTGTTTGATAGATGGTCCATACATGGTATCGGCTTGCCAAAGCTCATTCGCATATTGCATACAAAATGAAAGGCGAAGCTTTTTCGTTTTCTCAGCATCTAGCAAGTTGTGTTCTCTGACCATGCGATAGAATGAAGTTTGCGATAATTGATGGCGTTTGACGAAGCCACGTTGTTGTAGCTGATGGTAAACCACGCTTTTAACGAAGGTGCCGGTTTTATTTTTACTCAGAGTGGGCAGTATCTCGTTAATGGCTTCAGCAAGTTCATTAGGTTGTATTTTACGATAGGAATTTTTATCTGCACGGGTTTTATTGTCTAAGGACGTGACACCGTGTTTTTTATACCGATAGAGCCACGTGCTTATGGTGCGCCATGTAAACTGGTATTCGTGACCTGTATGGGCATCTACAAATGCTTTCGAAGCAACATACTTAATGCGCTCGCGAATTGATTCGCCAGGTGCAAAGTCTACAGCGCTCAATACTCTGAGCCTAATGTCGATGGGTGTATTTCTATTAGGGGGCATGTTGTTCTCCGTTTCGGCGACGAATTATCAGTTGTTTACTTCTCTCAGCTAGAGGTGTCGTATGTTATGGCGCTATGATGAGCTCTGCGAGAGACGTATTCGGTTGCGCAGATAAGGTGAATACTTTCAGCTGGAGGTAGTCATCGTTGGTAGATAGTAATTTGGTAAACTGAGTTTTCCCCAATGCTATTAATGACCTTGTGTAAAGCCAAAAAAAGAGAAGTCAGTGATAGAGATGTATGAAAAAATGGCAGTGAACTCGTCTTAAATAAAGCTGACTTGTCGCTCTAATTGAAAGCGAATGGCAAATGAATCACCGAACTTTTCATGCAGTCTTTTTACGGTGGGTAGTAGGTGCTGTAGCCGATTTGTTCTCTTTGAAAAACTATCGGTGAATTCAAAAGAGCGAGTAGATAGAAAGGTTCTGAATGTAGTGAGTTTGGCTTGACACTTAGTAAGCCAACGATAGGCGTTTCGGGGATCGGTAGCGTGAGCAGACTTTTGATAGGCGGCTTGAATGGGACTGCCACTCAATAGCCAGAGAAAAAACAGTGTGACCTGTGTTGATGACCGGGTTAATGAGGGTATGTAGTCAGCCAGATAGAGCCTTAGCGTGCGGCCACAGCCAGATCTACCGTAACGATTGGAACACAATAGTCGTTTACCTACCGGTTCCTTTTTATCGGCATATTTAATATGTTGATTTTTATAGACAAAGCCATGCGGCACGAATTGATTTTGTTTGCTGCAATGTTGACAGGAAAGCGATCCGTTGTAGCGATCAAGTTGGTGGGTGAATTGATCTAGGGAATCAATGTTATCGAAAAACAGTTTCATGGAGTGAATTGTACACGGTAAAAACGTGAAGATGTTGCTGGTTGAATGGTGAACGAATTTGGTGTAAGTAATTATTTCTAAGAATTTTGATTTCCCAAATTACTGTCGTAGTTAGCTGGATTTGTTACGACGAGAATTAAGTTGAAAAGTGGGTTTTTGTACGGCAGTAATTTGGGAAATAACACTTGCATCATCGTGAAATTCAACGTTCCAGGTCAAGGTCTTGCTCCAAGTCATCTAGAGACCAGCGCTTGCCGGATTTCTCTAAGCGGCTGAGGGCAAGGTATTTGTCTTCCATCTCGTCTAGATGTTCTAAAATTGCCTCGCGAACATAGAAGGTCTTGGTACGACCTGTTTTATTAGCAAGAGTCGTGAGGCGGTTCTCAATCTCTTCAGGTAATTGAATAGCTATCATGGCTGTCCACTTAGTTGAACTGAACCCTATGCAACCTATTGTAAAATAACTATATTAAAGTAAATCGACCTTAAATATTTAAACTAACGCATAAGTTACGTATTATACGGAATAGTTGTAAAATACGGATAATACGGATAGAATAAATAATTCCACTTGAGCACTAAAAGAAGGCCACGATAATGGTACAGGTCACAGCAGGCGAGCTACAAAAAAAATTCGGACAATACCGTGCGATCGCTTACCGCGAACCCGTCATGGTCTCACATCATGGCCGTGACGACTTGGTGTTGATATCAAACGATGAATACACTCGCCTTAAAGATCTCGAACANCGCACCTTTCATGTATCACAGCTCACTGATGACGAATTGGCGGAAATAGACAGCGTGGTGATCCCCGCCGAAGCCGCACAATACAATAATGAGGTGGAGTGATTATTCGTGCCAACAGAAGCTCCCGGCGTTGGCCATGTATTGCATTACTCGTACCTTTGGTGGAATGAACAAAGACGCGGCTGTGAAGAAGGACGAAAAGACCGCCCCGCCTGCATTATCATTAATAAAAAAACGAGGAACAGTGAGACGCTCTTATATGTTTTACCGATTACCCACACACCACCTAAAGAACCCGAACACGGCATTGAAATTCCACAGTTGACCAAACGTCGTTTAGGATTAGACAATGAACGATCATGGATTATCGTCACTGAATTTAATAAATTCACTTGGCCAGGCTATGACATCCGAAAAGTTCCCTCTAGCGAAGATTACAGCTATGGGATATTACCCGAAAAACTGATACATCAAGTGATTAATGCCGTATTAGAAAACAGCCGGAAACAGCGATTAACACCTATCGATCGCGACGACCATACCTGAAAATAAGTAATAACACTCATACGAATTTTACTTCTATCCCTTCGTTATCATGGCTGTCCATTTGGTTAGTTGTTCTAATTGTTCTAATTGTTCTAATTGTTTCGGGCATTGTTAGTTTTCGATATAATAGCCATTATGATACTAGACCCCTACTCTTTTCTATAACCTATAATGCCAACGCTTGAATGCCTTTTTTATCAACGATATTTAACAGTTTTAGCGATGGTCCATTGGGGCTTTTTAAGCCTTGCTCCCATTTTTGAACTGTCGATTTGCTCGTATTTAAATAAGCGGCGAACACTGCCTGACTTGCTTTGTTCTTTGTTCTAATACGTTTAATTTGGTTGCCGCTGTACTTCTTTATTGGCGCCAAGCAAAGCGCATCGAATTCACGCATGGTAACCTCATTCATCGCACCTGCTTCGTGCAGGTCTTGTGCCGTTTCATGCATCACTTCTAGAATCGATTTATTCATCGTCTTCCACCTCAATAAATTTACCCTGTTTAACCAAATCCGCCAGCACATTATCACTGTAACCTAGTGACTCACTTGCCATTGTTTTTAACGCCTTTAGTTCTTTATCATTGATATTGTCTCGCTGCTTTTTCGCGAAGCCATACATAAAGAAAGCTTTGTCTTTTATTCGCAAGGCAATCAATGTTCTGACACCACCGCTTTTACCTCTCCCTTGTACTGCAATACGTTTTTTATAAACGTTACCGCCAAGATAAGCATCG
This sequence comes from Pseudomonadales bacterium, assembly GCA_016765265.1. Taxonomy (GTDB): domain Bacteria; phylum Pseudomonadota; class Gammaproteobacteria; order Pseudomonadales; family DC-out160; genus DC-out160. The sequence goes on from JAESQG010000377.1 coordinate 6,331, forward strand.
ACCAAACCGTTATTGATTTCTTCAACGGCCTTCTTGAGCGCAGCATAAGTATATCACCTGGTCCTATACTCAGCCAACCTCATTCTTAACCTAAGCTATAACATTTTGTTTTTAAGTGTTTTTTAATTTGGCAGCCGTACAACTGCGAAGCGAACCATGGCGAATAAAGGACAGGCATTGTTTAAAATGGTCCACCAACTGATAACTGCCAGCCCTAGCCAGCTAATCACTCTCGACATCAATAAAGCCTAGCATCTGTTCTGAACACACATTACAAATAGATGATTATCGTCGCTAGCGAGCAGAACCGAACAATAGCGAGATAGGTAGCGCAACCAACTCCGATGAAACTGATACCGCCGTTTTTCAAGATAGCTGTCGCGTCAAACCTAAATTATTTTCCTGTTTTTCAGGATTTAGCCAAACTGATTCAATGCGATTCCAGTGTCTTGTCGGTCCCGTCCAGCGCCAAGGGTTTGCCTGTTTGGCATTCTCATAAACTTCTTTTCGCTGCTCTAAGATCTCGAAGTCTTTGCCCTCATGCGGATAGTTAATCCTTACTGAGTAGAGGAATTGCACCTCCAATCTCTTGCCGATTTATCTCGGCGCTCTGCCTGTCCCAGTGTTTTCTTCTGGACTACATTCAACCTATTGTTTTTATGACAATTACCACCTAACATTCAGCGTTTAATTTATGCTATGCTATACATGTCATACACGTATAGCACGGAGGATTAACCATGATAGCTATTCGATTACCTGAAGAGATTGAGAACCGCCTCGCGACTCTTGCTAATAAAACAGGTCGTACCAAGACCTTCTATGTTCGCGAGGCAATTTTAGAACATCTAGACGAGATGGAAGACAAATACCTTGCCCTCAGCCGCTTAGAGAAATCCGGCAAGCCCTGGTCTCTAGATGACTTGGAGCAAGACCTTGACCTGGAACGTTGAATTTCACGATGATGCAAGTGTTATTTCCCAAATTACTGCCGTACAAAAACCCACTTTTCAACTTAATTCTCGTCGTAACAAATCCAGCTAATTACCTATTTATTCCATCGCGAATATGATGATCAAAAGAAGTCGCCAGTACGACGATTAGTGGTAAGTATATTTTTCTCATAATAGTGCTCTGTTAACTTCGCTTAATTTGGTGGTTGCGATCTGATA
>JAESQG010000378.1 GCA_016765265.1 Pseudomonadales bacterium
TAGTTAATAGTTAATAGTTAATAGTTAATAGTTAATAGTTAATAGTTAATAGTTAATAGTTAATAGTTAATAGTTAATAGTTAATAGCTATAGGACCCTTGTTTTTTAATGTGTAGCTGTTTTATAGTGCATCTTTTCTGTACATGGTCACAACGCAAGAGCCGCCTATTCCAAGGTTATGCTGAAGGGCAATTTTTGCATCTTTTACTTGGCGCTTATCTGCTTGGCCACGTAGTTGCCACACCAGTTCAGCGCACTGAGCAAGACCAGTGGCTCCTAAGGGGTGGCCTTTTGATAATAGTCCGCCGGATGGGTTGGTGACGACTTTGCCGCCGTAGGTGTTGTCGCCGTTACGAATAAACTCTTCTGCCTTACCTTCTTCACAAAGCCGGAGTGCTTCGTAAGTGATAAGCTCATTGGAAGTAAAGCAATCGTGTAGCTCAACAACGTCTACTTCGCTAGCGCTAATGCCGGTACTTTTATACACATCATCCGCCGCTCGTTGAGCCATATGATAGCCAACCATGTCCATGCGACTATCTTGGAAACTGTCAGATTGATCTGTTTGCATGGCTTGTCCGAGGATTTGAACTGCTTCTGTTAACCCTTTTTTCTTGGCGAAATCGTCGGTACAGACCACAGCAGCAGCGGCACCGCAAGTAGGTGGGCAGCATTGTAGTCTTGTCAACGGTCCGTACTGCGCTGGTGAGGCCAATACTTCTTCTACGGTGACTGCATCGGTAAATAGAGCGTAGGGGTTATTGGCTGCATGTTGTCGTGCCTTAACAGAAACCATGGCAAAGACTTCATCTGGAGTGCCGTATTTTTCTTGGTATTCTACGCCTGCGCCACCAAACATTTGTGCTGCTGGTGGAGCGGGTTTAAATTCTTGTAACCGCAGCATTGTTTCACCGTGGAACTGCATGGCGCTAGCGCGATCCATGAATTTGGAACCAAGCGCTCCTTTTTCCATTTTCTCAAAACCGACTACGAGTACACATTCCGCCGCGCCGGAAGCTACTGCCTGACGAGCAAGAAACAATGCGCTGGATCCCGTAGAGCAGTTGCTGTTGACATTGAATATGGGAATGCCAGTCATGCCTGCTTCATACACTACGCGATGTCCAGAGCAGCTATCGCCATAAACCCAACCAGTATAGGCTTGTTCAATTTCATCGTAATTAACGCCTGCGTCTTCTAAGGCGAGATTGATAGCATTTTTTGCTAATACAGGATAGTCATCGCCCGCGCCGGGTTTTTGAAATTTTGTCATACCCACGCCGATAATATTTACGCGCTTGCTCATAATAAGGTTCCTTGTTTTTTATAAGTAGAGATATAAGTAGAGTGATATAGGTAGAGATTATAAGTAGAGATACAGGTAGTGATTATAGGTAGTGATACATTTGATAGTGAGTGTTTTGTTAATAGGTTTTGTTAATAGGTTTTGTTTGAATTTATGGGGCCAGCTATTGCCTGACCCCATAAATTATTCTCACATTACTTGTTTTGCAGGTTGGCCATAATCGATGCCAATGCTTCCGAAGTACCCGTGGGGTGATCAGCGTCAGTAAAGTCAACAACCTTGTCGAAAGAAGCCTCTACATCGTCACAATTGAACTCTTCTCCCAATTTGAATCCAATGCCTTTACTTCGCTCCCAACGTAGGGCGCCAATCCAGCCGGCACCCACTTCAAACAGTTGTCCGTTAACAGTGCTTTGTTCATTAGTCAATTTTAAAACAAGTGGACTGACGTATTCGGGTTTAAGTTGTTCACACATGGCGGGAGGCATTATGGTCTCAGTTAATCGAGAACCTGCTATAGGCGCGATAGTGTTAGAGAGGATATTTCGTTTCTTACCTTCAGCAGCCAAGGTTTGAGATAGACCGTGAAGACCGAGTTTGGCCATGCTGTAGTTAGCTTGCCCAAAGTTACCATAGATACCAGCGGCAGATGCAGTAAAGATAAGACGGCCATATTCTTGATCGCGCATATGTGGCCATGCAGCATGAGAACATTTGTAAGCGCCACGAACGTGAACATTGTAAACAAGGTCCCAATCTTCATCGGTCATTTTTTGGAAACTTTTGTCACGTAGGATACCGGCATTGTTCACCAGTACGTCAATGCGGCCAAAATTATCCAATGCAGATTGAATGATTTTATCGCCATCTTCTACTGAATCATAGTTGGCAACGGCTTCACCGCCCGCCGCTACGATTTCATCAACTACTTTGTCAGCTGCCGAGCTGTCGGAACCCGCACCGAATGCACTGCCTCCTAGATCGTTAACCACTACTTTTGCGCCACGCGAGGCGAACTGTAATGCATGGCTGCGGCCCAGTCCGTTACCGGCTCCGGTAACAACCACTACTCGATCATCAAAACGTAATTCAGACATTCTATTTCTCCGTGCCTTATTTTCCAAAGGCCTCAGTTTGTAAGCGCTAGTTTGTAAGCGCTAGATTTTAGGTACTAGCTTTTGTGTTGATATTAATTACAGTCCCAATCCGCGACCAATAACTTCTTTCATTATTTCATTTGTTCCCGCGAAGATAGTAGTGATGCGAGCATCGGTGTAAGCGCGGGCAATGGGATACTCATTCATATAGCCGTATCCACCATGGAATTGTACGCACTCGTACACTACTTTGTTAAGCAGATCCGTGGTCCAATACTTTGCCATGCACGCCTCTTCCGGGGTTGCTTGGCCTTTTAGGTGTTTCATGGTGAGGTCGTCAATGAAGGTTTGGCCGATGGTGATTTCGGTTTTCATTTCCGCCATTTTGAATCGAGTATTTTGAAATTTGCCGATAGGTTTGCCAAAGGCATTGCGTTCTTTGACATAGTCCAGAGTCAGATCAAACGCATATTGTGCAGCAGCTATAGCAGCAATAGAGCAAGATAGTCTCTCCTGAGCAAGCTTTTGCATAAGATAGATAAAGCCTTGGCCCGCTTGTCCGAGAATGTTTTCCTTGGGGATGACTACATTTTCAAAGAATAGCTCAGCGGTGTCCTGCCCCTTCATTCCCATTTTATCGAGATTGCGTCCCCGGCTGAAGCCGTCCATGCCTCTTTCCACAAGACATAAGGTGATGCCAGCGCCTTCCAACTGGGCTACGACAATCACAATGTCAGATAAAATGCCATTAGTGATAAATGTCTTTGAACCATTTAAGAGGTAGTGATCGCCTTTATCTTCCAGTCGCGTTTTGACCGCCTGAAGATCTGACCCAGTACCGGGCTCCGTCATGGCGATAGCAAGAATACTTTCCCCTGAAGCGCATTTAGGAAGGTATTTTCGTTTTTGGTCTTCATTGCCGATGGCATCGATATAAGGGGCAATGATATCGTTGTGTAGGCTTAGTGCAAATCCGGATTCGCCTACTTTAGCTACTTCTTCGATCATGATGACGGAATAGCGGAAATCTTTCAGACCAAGCCCACCGTACTCTTCATCTACAAAGGGAATGAGAAAACCATTTTCGCCTGCCTTTCGCCATATATCGCGAGAAACAATGCCATCTTTGGCCCACTGTTCGGAATTGGGTTTTATTTCCTCTTCACAAAAACGACGGAAATTGTCGCGGAAAATGATGTGATCTTCTTCAAATATTGCACGTTCTGCCATATTTAGACTCCAGTAGCTGATAAGGGTAACCACCCTACTATGTGTGGCGACATTATTAGTTTTATAGGCAGAACCCAACATGACGCAATGTGTCAATTTGATTGACCATATCTATCAGACGGGGGGGTTTACAGAGCGTTGATCGCTATGGAGTGACCTATTAAACTATTTTGTTAGAAACTGTATACTATAAGCTAATAGAGTGATCTGCTGGATCGATAAAAGATGAGTCGGGGGTGAGATCATTTTAGAGATAATGCTCATAAATTATTCATATTGTGTTTGTGAGTAACGTAAGGGAAAAGTAGACAGCTTATGTATCAATCGCCAGAACCTCTCAATAGTGTACCGGTTAAACGTGCTATACAGTTGCTGGAGGGTGCAAAGCGCAGTGGCGTTAAAGTTGAGGAATTGCTTGAGGAGGTGGGTATCGATCCTGCTTCTGCCTATGATCCCGATGCGAGAGTCGATAAGAATAAATTCATCCATCTAATGTTGACCATAATGCGTCGAACTGAAGACGAGTTTATGGGGTTCGGCTTTGGTCGTAAGTCTAAGCCAGGCACTTTTAGTATGATGGCTCATGCAGTGATAAATTGCTCTACCCTTGAGAAAGCGATCCGGCGCAGCCTAAAATTTTATGAGCTATTTGACCATCGAGGCCGAGCAGAGTTAGAGCTAACCGACACTGATGCCATTTTTTCAGTGCCGTTCACAGAGGATTCTGAAATTGGTCCTTACTTAGTTGAAGCCATTATTTTTCTGTCTATTCGATTTATGAGTTGGTTGGTAGGTCAGCAAATTGTACCGCGACAAATAACGGTTGAATTTCCCGAACAGGATGATGATGAAGAATACAAAGAACTATTTAGTTGCCCTGTTTTATTCAATCAATCGGCAAATCAAATTGTCTTCGATCGAAAATATTTTGAAATGCCCTTAGTTCAAAATCCTCTTTCTCTCTCACGTTTTTTAAAGTCGTCACTGGCCGAATTAATGGAGGGTAATATTCAAAATGCCAGTCTAAATGCGCAGATTCGAAATATTATCAGCAAAGAATTTGGCAACAATTTCCCCGACTTTTCTATCATTTGCGGCAAACTCAATATGACGCCTCAAACCTTAAGGCGCCGATTGAAGGAGGAGAGCACCAGTTATCAAACGATTAAAGATAGTATACGCAAAGATGCTTCCATTTTTTATTTATCAAAACATGAACTTTCTATTGATGAGATTGCATTATTAATGGGGTTTTCTGAGGCGAGCTCTTTTCACCGGGCATTCAAAAAATGGACGGGGAAAACGCCATCAGTTTATCGTGCAGAACTGCTCTATAGGAAGGAAATTTAGACTAGACTGATTTAGGCTAAACTCTAGATAATGTTAATATACTCAAGGTTCGACGATGAATATTGATAATGCAGGCTCTGTTGATATGGCTGAATCTCATGATACCACTGCACGTCTACTCATCACTTGCCCAGATAAGCCCGGCATTGTTTCTGCGGTCTCTACTTTCTTCTTTAATCATGGTGCCAATATTACGGCTTTGGATCAGTATTCTACCGATCCAGAAGGGGGAACTTTCTTTACCCGTTTGGAGTTTCAGACTCTGCATCTCGATATAGGGAAGAAGGTGTTAATGAAAGCGTTTTCCGAAACAGTAGCGAAGCGCTACGACATGGATTGGCGCATTTCCTACTCGGCAGACGTAAAAAAGGTAGCGGTGTTGGTATCTAAACACGATCACGGGTTGCTGGAGTTGTTGTGGCGTTGGTCTCGGGGTGAGTTGCCTGCTGAAATTTCCATGGTTATTAGTAACCATGAGACTTTAAAGGAGGCCGTATTAGGGTTTGGCTTGCCTTTTCATTATGTTCCCGTGAATCGAGACACTAAAGTCGGGGCAGAACAACAAATTCTGACTTTAATAGAGGGGCAAGCGGATCTGGTAGTGCTAGCGCGATATATGCAGGTGCTTAGCGCGCAATTTGTATCACAGTTTGAGAATCGTATTATCAATATTCATCATTCATTTTTACCCTCTTTTGTCGGCGCTGACCCTTATCAACAAGCGCATGACAAGGGAGTTAAAATAATCGGTGCCACCTCTCACTACGTGACCAGCGAGTTGGATATGGGACCTATTATTGATCAAAGTATTTTGCGAGTTTCTCATCGAGATACAGTGCAATCTTTAAGAGAAAAGGGCAAAGATATAGAACGAAATGTACTGGCGCGTGCAGTACGCTGGCACTTAGAAGATCGGATTATTGTTCACGGCAACAAGACAATTGTCTTTGATTAAACTTATTGTAGGGAATAAAACACATCTACTCGTCTGCCCTGATCGCTGAATTCCATCCCTTGGCAGAGAGATCGAACCAGTGGAATTCCGCGACCGTAGCTATCATTATCTGAGAAAGGGGGTATGTGTTCATAGTCAAATCCCGCTCCACTATTCGTGACGGTAATTTTAATGACATTGCTTTCGTTTTGAGAGTGCTCGATTTCGACAGTTATTTCGGCGAGCTTTAAGTCATTAAGGCGCACTTCTCTTTCTTCGTAGTACTCCAAGTAGCCCTTGTCAGTTTGCTTTTGTTTTGAATCTAAATTAAGAACTCCATGTTCCAAAGCATTGTTAAAGAGCTCAGATATAATGGTATGCAAATAATCTCGGTGTTGGGAAACGCCACTGTAACTACTCACCATTTCAATCAGCTCATCCACTGGATTAGTCAGTTGTAAGGCGTCCGCATTCAAAAGAGAACTTATTTTCCAAGGTATATGAGCCGATTGTATTCGGTATGTTTCGGTAGTCGCAAATTCGGGCAAAGGTTGTGAGGTGATGCGTAGCAGCGTCACATCATCATCGGGAGTTGCTGATCCCATAAACGTCTCGTGAGTAGCAACAATATCATTGATAGTGCATTGTTGTTCCTCCGTTAAAAGACTGATGAGCCTATCTTCGCCAAACATTGCATCTTCTTCGTTTACCGCTTCAATTAGGCCATCCGTGGAGATAAATAATGACGACCCTTCCTCAAGTTTTAAGATATGTACATCAACTTCGAATTCATTGTCTTCTAACACACCTAACGGCATATGATCAGAGCGCAGTTGGTGACAGATATCGCCAGTAGCGGTAATAATGTAAGCGTCAGGTAATCCGCCCGTCCATACGATAAAGTCTTCACCATTGGCCTTTTGCTCCACCAATGTTGCTGCACAAAACATGGTGTCCGGTAATATATCAAGAAGAGATTGATTAATTGATTTGGCCATGTTGCCAATACTTCCACCCCACTCCGCTAATTCGAAAAAGCGTTGAGATAGGGGAACTGCACCGATTGCTGCCGGTAATCCATGTCCGGTAAAATCAGCCATTAAGTAATACATACTGCCAGAAGGTCCAGGGGATGCCAGTAGCAAATCACCGCTAAATGTAGTGGCCGGTGAAAGAAAATGTTCAATATGGGAGTAATCCAGTTGATTTCTTTTCAGTGCAGATTGGAAAACATGTTCAGCAACGTTGTATTCATTTTCAATGATATTTTTATAACTGGTGAGTTCTCTATTTTTGCTGGTAACCAGGTCATTCAACTCGCGAATTCGAGAGTGTGCTTTTATTTTTGCCTGTAAAATAGTTTCACTGAAAGGCTTTAGCATAAAATCATCACCGCCCACAGCGAGGCCCTTGGCTAAGGCATCTTCGTCGGTAACGGCAGTCAGAAAAATAATGGGAATGTGACGATCTTGTGACTTGGATTTTATAATTTGTGCTGCTTCAAAACCATCCATGACCGGCATCATAATGTCGAGTAAGATTAAATCTGGGGAGTCAGTTTCAAACCGCTCTACGGCTTCCTTGCCGTTACATGCATAACACAAGGTATGCCCTTGATCTTCCAAAACCCAACCCAATAGTTCTCTGTTGGCTTCAGTGTCATCTACAATCAGTATTTTCATAAGATTGCCTTTTCAAGACTGCTTGTGACAACTTGTCTNGTTNNATNGTTCTGGGTTNAATTGTTCTAGGNTCAATTNTTCTAGGCTCTTTACTGTATAGANAATTTCTTATCAAACCGCGAAATGGTCAGNATTTTTTTGATTTGTGGACGTGAGTTAGCAATGTTGATGCTAGTNTTGTCGCCGAGGTGTTTNCTCATGTTAAGNAGCATGCCTAATGCCGAGCTATCCATGTGAACCGTTTCTTGTAGGTCCACCACATAGTCAGTATTGCCATACTCGCCGCTGGTGTAGGCATCTCTAAAATCTTTAACTTGAGTAAAGTCAAATTTCCCGCTGATGCTGATGACGAGTTCATTGTTACTTTGAGAATAGTTATAGGTTACGGCCATGCTTTTTTACCTCAGTGGGTGCTCGTTATTGAGCACCAATTACCAAATTCATCTGCCTAGCTAAAGCATAGCCGGAGATTATATTTTCACCAAATACTATTAGTGTAACTGAGGGTAGATAAGTGTTCTTCAGGCTCTTAGGATTGATCTTCTAGTTCTTCCCAGCGCGAGTATGCGACTTCTAACTCTTTGTTTATCTGAGCCAGTTTTTCATTGGTCTGAGTGATAGAGGCTTTGTCTTGCTGATAAAACGCTGAATTAGCCATTGTATCCTGGATTTCATTTATTTCTGATTCCAGTAGTTCAATTTTTTGAGTGAGGGTGTTTAGCTCTCGTTGCTGCTTAAAGCTAATTTTTTTATTGCTTTGGTTTTCTTGTTTTTTATGGCTATCTGGTTTTACATCCTGTTTTTTATGGCTGTTCTGTTTTGCGTCAGACTGAGGCCTTTTGTTTTTTTCGACAGCAGTGGATTTTGAGGCTTTGATCTGATGTTGCCAATCGTCGTATCCACCCACATATTCAGTGATTTTCCCCTCTCCTTCGAAAACGATGGTACTGGTGACCACGTTATTAAGAAAGGTGCGATCATGGCTAACTAATAATAGTGTGCCCTTATACTGGGTGAGCAACTCTTCTAGCAGATCCAAGGTTTCTGCATCGAGATCATTGGTGGGTTCGTCCAAAATGAATAAATTGGCTGGTTGGGTAAACAGTTTTGCGAGGAGCAGTCTGTTTTTCTCTCCACCCGACAGGGAGGAGACGGGTTGTTGTGCCCGAGCCGGAGTGAATAGAAAATCTTGAAGATAGCCGATGACGTGTTTTGGTTGCCCGTTGATAATGACTTGATCACTGCCTTCGCCAATATTTTCGCGCACACTTAGGGTTTCATCTAATTGGTCACGGAGTTGATCAAAATAGGCGATGTCTAATTTGGTGCCCTGTGTGACCGTACCTTTTTGAGGTGTTAATTTGTTAAGAAACGTTTTGAGCAAAGTTGATTTCCCACAACCATTAGGACCGATAATACCGATTTTGTCACCGCGCCATATGCTGGTGGAAAAATTATCGATGATAGTATTGTTGTCGAATTCCACATGAATTGACTCTACTTCAATGACTAGCTTGCCTGACTTTTCAGCGTCATTGGACTCTAATCTAGCCTTACCTAATTGATTCCGTCGTTGGCGACGTTCGTCGCGCAAGGATTGTAGTGCTCTGGCTCTGCCTTCATTGCGAGTGCGTCGGGCTTTAATACCTTGGCGTATCCATACTTCTTCAGCCGCTAATTTTTTATCAAATTTATCATTATTATCTTCTTCTACTTCAAGCGCGTGTTGTTTTTGTTCTAGGTAAAGGTCGTATTGCCCGGGCCATTCCGTGAGTTGACCTCGATCAAGTTCGACTATGCGGTTAGCGATACTTTTTAAAAAAGAGCGGTCGTGGGTGATGAAGATAAGGCAGCCTTGATAGTCTTTGAGAAATTCCTCGAGCCAGATAATGGCTTCAATGTCGAGATGGTTGGTGGGCTCGTCCAATAGTAAAATATCTGGGGAGCTTACCAAAGCCTGGGCGATAAGAACTCGTCTTTTCATTCCACCTGACAGGCCACTAAAATCCATCTGTCCATCAAGATCCATGCGAGTGAGAATTGACTCCACCTGTTGGTAGAGAGACCATCCATGTTGGGCTTCAATATCGTGCTGTACTTTTTCGAGTTGCTTCATGACTTCGTCAGTACAGTTCTCGGCGATTTCGTGGGTGAGATTTTCATAGCGAATCAATAGCTGGCTTATATCGCCCAGGCCTTTAGTGACCAAGGCAAAAATAGTGCCTTCGGACCCTATTGGGACCTCTTGAGGAAGCTGAGTAATGACGAGGTTTTGGCGCCGGATAACTTCACCAGTATCGGGCAGTTGTTCACCTAGTATTACTTTTAGTAGTGTAGATTTTCCTGTTCCGTTGCGGCCAATCAGACTAATTCGGTCGCCAGTATTTATTTGAAGCTGGGCTTTATCCAGTAGGGCTGTGTGGCCGTATGCCAAGGTGACGTCTTTGATTTGGAGTAATTCCATAGGGTGTTTGGGCCTAAGTTAAAGAGTGTTACCGAGTTTTCACTGATTAGTTTGTCAACTGCCAGCATAGCTGTCTTGGTGTTTTCTTCGAAAGTTCGC
>JAESQG010000379.1 GCA_016765265.1 Pseudomonadales bacterium
AAGATATCGCCCATATCTATAAACGGGTTAAATATGCAGATTGCCGTTTAATCACCCTTTCCGAAGGAAATGTTCCGATAATAACTGCGTGTTTCCGCCTACGGCAGTGGTGTTGTTGGTGACGGTTTTTTCAGTTGCAAAACGAAGTAGGTAGTGAGGTCCGCCAGCCTTTGGTCCTGTTCCAGACAGGCCTTGTCCTCCAAATGGCTGCACGCCGACAGTGGCACCTATCATACTGCGATTGATGTAGATGTTGCCTACATTCACTTGTTTGGCAATTTCTTTCGCTCGAGATTCTATACGAGTATGGATACCTAATGTAAGTCCGAATCCAGTTTGATTTATTTGTTCTATGATTTGTTCTAGAGATTTTGCTGAATAGCGGATCAGATGTAGTACCGGTCCGAACACTTCTTCTTTAAGTTGATCGAGACTGTCTATTTCGATAAGCGTTGGGGGAACATAGTAATTTTTATTTGAGCTTTCGTTGTCTGTGATTTCGTTATCGGTGATTTCGTAGAGAGGTGATTGCATTAGTATCGACGCTTCGGTTTTCATCTGTTCTACATGGGCGTTTATTTTCTGCACGGATTCCAGGCTGATCACGGGGCCAATATCAACCGATGGATTTAATGGATCACCCACTTTGAGTAATGCCATGCGCCCTTTCAGTAATTTGATGAGATGGTCGGCTATGTCTTCCTGAATAAATAGCACGCGACAGGCGGAGCAGCGTTGGCCTGCACTGTCAAAAGCAGAAGTAATAATATCTAAAGCCACTTGCTCGGGTAGGGAGGTGCTGTCAACAATCATTGCATTCAAGCCACCGGTTTCGGCGATAACCGTTGCAATGGAGCCATTTCTTTTTGCTAATTGTCGGTTGATTTGTTGAGCCACGGGGAATGAACCGGTAAAGACGACGCCGGATACACGAGAGTCGGATAGCAGGGCCTTAGAAAAATGTTGGCCTGAACTGGGCAGGTAATGCAGTGCCTCTTGGGGTATGCAGCTTGATAGCATAACTCGATGGTCCGATGAGCGATTAGTTCTGTGGTGCTCGCAGGTTTGACCAGTACGCAATTGCCTGCGGCGAGGGCCGCACTAATTTGGCCTAAGAAGATGGCTAATGGAAAGTTCCATGGGCTGATACAACAAAATACGCCCTGACCTTCCAAATATAAATCATTGTCCTCACCGGTAGGACCTATGCACTTGGTGGGTTCTGAAAAATGTTTTTGGCATTGTTGCGCGTAAAATCTGCAAAAATCTACCGCTTCTCTAATTTCATCTTGGGCATTAGTATACGTTTTTCCTGCTTCCAAGATGCAGAGCGCCATCAATTCAAACTGATTTAATTCCAGAAGGTCCGCTAATCGATCTAGCGCGCCCGCTCTCTCTTCTGCAAGGGTGTTTTTCCAAGTGGGGAAATAGCGAGAGGCTATATCTAATGCCCCTTGGCAAAGCGCTTCGTCACATTTTACTTTAATGCCAATGTCTATGCTGGGATCACCAGGACTGACTGAGTTCTGTTGTGGCAGCTCGGCATTGCTCAAAGCAGGTGTCTGAGGACGACTCTGCCATTGCTTGGATAAAAAAGGCGAGATTTTTTCTAAGCACTCTTTAAAATCCATTTCACTGTTTAAGTTAATGGCTTTGGCATTTTTTCTGGCACTGCCATAGATATCTTCTGGTAAAGGTATCGCTTGTCGCGGTGACAAATAAAGTTGATCAATGGGATCTTTGACTAATTCGCGACTGGGGAAAGAGTCGTCGTTAAGGTGATGCACGAAGGAAGAGTTGGCTCCATTTTCTAACAGTCTCCTGACTAAGTAAGGCAGTAGTTGTTTATGCGCACCTACTGGCGCGTATATACGGCATCGCTGATTGGCAATGGGNCCTTTTTCAAANGGTTGTTCTATTAGCTGTTGCATAAGNTGNTCGTAAATNCCNTTGCCCATGCCGTGCAAACGTTGGAANTCATANTCATCACAATTTAGCGCTTTNGCNTAGACGATAATGCTGGCNACAGTATGGGCATTATGAGTAGCGAATTGGGGGTAAAATAAGGCAGGGGTCTTATTTTTTGATGATTTAGCATGNGCTAATAATTCNCTCGCGCAGGCGATAAAATTAACGTCNGTGTGGTGTTTTTTACTAAAAACGGGGTATTCCTTATGTCCCTGCTGTTGGGCGAACTTTATCTCTGCATCCCAATAAGCACCCTTGACCAANCGCACAGGAATGATTTTTTCTTCTTGCTCAACCAGTTGNTTAAGCCAGTCAATAACCCAAAATGCTCTCTTCTGATAGGCTTGAATGGCGAGTCCAAAAAAGGGCCAGTCTTTCATTGTGGCGTGGCGATACACGTGCTCGAAAATAACCAGGGTGCTTTCAAGCCGATAGGATTCTTCTGCATCAATGGTGATGGGNACATGACAACTTTTTGCATAAACCACTAGCTCTAAGAGTCGGTAGCTAAGNTCNTCAATGGCGTCTAATTGATGATANTCAAAACGGGGGTGTAGCGCTGACAGTTTGATGGAGATGCTGGGTCGCTGATGGTTGCATGGGCCGTGGTTTTTTAATGCAGTGATGGCATCTTTGTAGGCGCTAAAAAAATATTGTGCTTCTTTTTCCGTGAGAGCAGCTTCACCGAGCATATCATAGGAGTGGATATAGCCTAATAGCCGCTCCGAGTTACCAAAGTTAATGGCTTCTTCAATGGTTTGTCCGGCGACAAATTGTTGGCCGATTAACGCCATGGCTTGGAGTATTGCTTTATGCGCAAGGGGGCCGCCTAGGCGTTTGAAAAGATTCTTCAGGCGATTGGCTTGGTTTGAAGAGTTTGATGATGTGTTTGGATTGTTAAAAAGTCGCCCCGTTATGAGCAGTCCCCAAGTGGATGCGTTGACCCAAAAAGAGGGACTCTGGCCAAGGTGGTGATGCCAGTTAGTGTTGAGTAGTTTGTCTTCGATAAACCGTTGAGCTGTGGCGGCATCAGGTATTCTTATGAGTGCTTCTGCCAGGCACATTAGGGCAACNCCTTCAGCGGAGTCGAGTCTGTATTCTTTGAGAAAGCTCTCAACGCTAATGGTGTTGAGATGGGTGCCCCGAGCTACCTCCACTAATCTGATGGCTAGATCTTGAATTTGCCGCTTTTGAGTATCTGTGGGATTCGCCTTGGACTGAACAAAACGAATGCAGTCAGCTTCGTCCGCTAGATAGGCTTGTTGTATCGCCGGGCTGAGGCGATTGAGTGCAATAAACTGCTCAATTTTGTGGTGTGATTTGCGGTGAGATTTCATGTCGAATACGGGTCCTGAATGCTGGATAGACTAGGGTGATGTCGTTGTGCCTTTATCATTTGTCGTCGACGCTATTTTCCTGCAGCTTAATTTTAGAAGAAAATNGCCTAGTCGCATGAAGAGGGTCACAAATATGCCGTCTTTTATGACCTAATGCAGTGAAAAGACGACTAATATAGATTGGGGTGACCCATAAGGTTGAATAAGAAGAGTAATCGGAGGTCAGGTGAATCGCCAGTTGAACGAAAATGCCAGTAGTATTTGGATTACCCTGCGATGGGTATTAGATGAATTGATGGCAGATGATTGGATAACCCAAGAAGAGTCCCATCTTATTTCCAGCACTCCTCGAAGCAAGGANCAGTTNCAGTGGCATCCGTTGCAGATGGTTGCTAATGCCAANTTAAAGAGCAAGCGCGCATCCCATTTGGAGTTGTCTCTGGTGGTGTTGAGTCAATGGCTNGCCAATAAAGCAGANCAACCATTGTATACTATCGANCCCTTAAAGATTGATGTGCAGGCTGTTACTCAAGTGATGTCCTACGCTTTTGCCGATCGCCATCAAATTATTGCTGTTGAGGTCAGTGAGGATGAAGTGATCATCGCCAGTGCCCAGCCATTTCATCACGAGTGGAAGGTCGGTTTAGGTCAGGTGATTGGCGACAAGTCGATTACCCGAGTTGTGGCTAGTCCTGCCGACATTCATCGTTATAGCATCGAATTTTACAACCTGGCTAAATCGGTAATGGGAGCCACCGGTGAAAGTGGTCAGGGGATGTCTGGCGTTACCAATTTTGAGCAGTTGCTTGAGTTAGGTGAGTTAACCTCAGCAGACGCCAACGACCAACATATTGTTAATATCGTGGATTGGCTGCTGCAATACGCTTTTGATCAAAGAGCCAGTGACATTCACTTGGAGCCTAGGAGAGAGATTGGTCGCGTACGTTTTCGTANCGATGGGGTGTTACATGATGTTTATGAAATGCCGGCGGTGGTGTTGGCGGCGGTGACCAGTAGGATAAAGATTCTGGGCCGAATGAATGTGGCGGAAAAAAGACGTCCTCAAGACGGTCGTTTGAAAACAAAAAGNCAGACGGGTGAAGAAATAGAATTGCGATTATCCACNCTACCCACTGCCTTTGGCGAAAAGTTAGTGATGCGAGTTTTTGATCCTGATGTGTTGGTGCGCAATTATCAGGAGTTGGGACTCAATGATGAAGACTATGAACAATGGCAAAGCATGGTAACCCAGACTAACGGTATCGTTTTTGTTACCGGTCCAACGGGATCGGGTAAGACCACCACGCTTTATTCCACGTTAAAGTTACTTTCAACCTCGGAAGTCAATGTCTGTACCATAGAAGATCCCATCGAAATGGTGGAACCTAGTTTTAATCAGATGCAAGTACATGCGGGGATTGATTTGGGATTTGCCGATGGCGTTAAATCTCTTTTAAGACAGGACCCCGATATCATTATGGTGGGAGAGATTCGGGATTTACAAACTGCAGAAATGGCCATTCAAGCGGCTTTAACCGGGCACCTGGTCTTATCCACATTACATACCAATGATGCCCCCTCTGCTATTACGCGATTGTTGGATTTGGGCGTACCCTCCTATCTTATCTCCGCCACGGTATTGGGCGTGATGGCGCAGCGCTTAGT
>JAESQG010000380.1 GCA_016765265.1 Pseudomonadales bacterium
CTCTCTCAAAGCCCCCTGCGCCCACTGACCTTTTTTTACTTTTTCAGCTATCTCGCCGCCGATGGCATTGTCATCCAACATTCGTACATAGACATCAAACAAGGCACTTTCTTCAGGGCCCAAGCTATCAGCAACGGTATCAGCGATGGATTTGATATCACTTCGGGCCTCTTCTAAGGCCCCCTTGAGAGAGGCCAGCTCTTTTTTGATGTTTTTGACTTTACGATCAGGCACCGAGGTTAAATCAGCAGCGGGATAATAGAGTAACCCCGTTCCAATACCGATGCCCGATGCACCGGCTACACCAGTGAACTTCGCCACCGCTGACTTTTCGTAAAACCCAAGACCTTTGATGACGCCAGTTGCTTCTGCATGGGCGATCACCCCTGATAGTTGTGCAGAAACAGTGACTAAAAAAGCTTCATCACTTTGACTAAACGCCCTAGCTTCTCGATGTTGAACCACCAAGACTCCCAGCACTTTGCGATGGTGAATAATAGGAACACCGAGAAACGCTTCAAACTCTTCTTCACCCGTTCCTTCCAGATATTGAAATTTTGGATGAGCTGAGGCTTTTTTCGCATTGATAGGCTCTTCTCTGAGGCCAACCTGACCTACCAGGCCTTCAGAAAAACCAAGGCTCACCTTGCCCACGGCTTCTTTTCGCAAACCCTCAGTGGCCATCAATATATATCGATTTTGGGAATAACCTAACAGGTATACCGAGGTCACTTGGGTATTCATCGCATCTTTAACGCGATGTACCATTACCTCCAGTGCCGCCTCCAAATCGGGGGCAGAATTCACTTCCTGAACTATTCTCCTCAGTGTATTTAACATGTCTTACTCTGATCATTGCCGAACAGAGATTCTCCTTCCTTATTTTCCGCAACTTAACATTAAGTGCAATAGGCTATGTGAAATGTACTGACCAGTGATTATTTATTGTTGTAGTGCTAAAAGATTAGTTTGTTACAATTTTTTGTAAACTAGGTGATAGTTCTTTTAACGCTTGTCGATATACCTCTTTTTTAAAGCTAACGACCTGTCGCAAAGGGTACCAATAACTTACCCAACGCCAGTCATCAAATTCGGGTATTTCGCCATGGTCCAGCGACACAGTTTTATCCTCGGCCAATAAACGCAGTAAAAACCATTTTTGTTTTTGACCTATACACACGGGCAACTTGCCCAAGCGAATATACTTTTTGGGGAGCTTGTATTTTAGCCACCCAGCGGTTTCAGCGACAACTTCAACCTCATCAGACTTCAATCCGACCTCTTCGTATAACTCTCGGTACAGGGCCTCTTCTGGCACTTCATTTTGTTTTATCCCGCCTTGGGGAAACTGCCAGGCATCCTGACCCACTCTGCGAGCCCATAACACCTCACCTGCTTGGTTCGCTAAAATAATACCTACATTGGGCCTAAACCCATCATTATCTATCAAAGTCCTTCTCTTATCTTAATGACCACCATTCCAGCGGCAACTTAAAAGTGTCTGTTGTTTTTTTTGTTTGACGTTTATAAATACCCTAGACCAGTCAATTGATCAATGAAGAATACCAAACTCACTGTATTTCCAGTCATTTTATGGCAATATCTGACTCTTCTCTGCTTTGATTAGGTAAAAAGGACATAATAATTGGCAAACAGCCACCATGCTATTCAAGTTCCCAGCTCAGCGCTAATGACATTGGCTCGGCTTATAGCTGTATCTACTGCCCTGCATTAAATTCAACCATTACACCCTGATAGGAATACAATCGTGACCTTGGCCATTTTTGATTTAGATAACACCCTAATAAATGGTGATAGCGATCACGCCTGGGGAGACTTTTTAGTACAGCAAAACAAAGTAGATCCTGAAATGTACAAGAAAAAAAATGACGCTTTTTTCATCCAATATAACCAGGGCAAATTAGACATCCTTGAGTATCTCGAATTCGCCCTTACCCCGTTAACACAATTTTCCGCTGCTACGCTCGATACCCTACGGGCAGATTTTCTCCAAAAACAAGTGGAACCCATGTTGCAAACCAAGGCTTTTGAATTGCTAGAGAAGCACCGTAAGCTAGGCCACTACCTTCTCATTATCACGGCTACCAACAAGTTCGTCACTGAACCCATAGCAAAACGTTTAGGCGTTGATGACCTGATAGCCACTGATCCTGAAATTATTGATGGCCGTTACACCGGTAAAGTGAGCGGCGTCCCTTGTTATCAGGAAGGCAAGGTGACACGTTTAAGCGCATGGCTGAAGGATAAGCCCTTTGACCTTAGCGGTAGCTTTTTTTACAGCGATTCGTATAACGATTTGCCCCTACTGAAGCTAGCAGATAACCCCGTTGCTGTGGATGCGGACGATAAACTCACCGCTTACGCACAGCAACACCGCTGGCCCATCATCTCCCTGCGCTAAATTACATATCTGGGTTAATAGGAGCTGATCACTCGGCAAAAAACCGACTTTAGGTATTTGGTTTCTGGAATGGCAGGATGTATGGGATGATCCGCCCCTTGTCCACCGTTATAAATAATTTGCAATTGTCGATCTAAGTGTCGACTACTAGCTCGAAGAATATCCGTTAGTTCTGATTCNGCCAAATGCATGGAACAAGACGCGGAGACCAGAATGCCACCTACATTAACTAACCGCAACGCCAACTCGTTAATACGTCGATAGGCATTCAACCCATTTTTTTGATCTTTTTTCTTCTTGATGAAAGCNGGTGGGTCCAGCACTATAAAATCGAATTTAGCCCCATCTTCCTTTAGTTGAGCCAACACTTCAAAGGCATTACCTTTTATACCCTGCACCTTATTTTCAACCTGATTTAGCTGGCTGTTTTCCTCCACTCCTTCTAGGGCTAGGTCCGATGAGTCTACGCAAGTGACCGATTCGGCTCCTGCAACGGCTGCCTGCACTNCCCAACCTCCCACGTAACTAAACAGATCTAGTACTGTTTTACCCTTCACTAACTGCTGCATGAGCTGTCTATTTTGTCGATGATCATAGAACCAACCGGTTTTCTGCCCGTTGCGAATNGGTGCAAAAAAATCCACNCCATTCTCCCTCAGTGCAACCCAATCATCGAGCTGCCCAATAATCTCAATTTCGCCGACATTTAAACCTTCAAGCTGTCGCATGGCATTATCATTATTAAAAACGATTGCCTTGGGATGGAACACCGTTTCAATTGCCTCAATAAGTTGGGCCTTCACAGACTCCATCCCCGCCGTGGTAATTTGCACAACAAGCACATCGTTAAACCGGTCGATCACTAATCCTGACAAACCATCACTATCGCCGTAGAACGCGCGATAACAAGGATCGGGGAAATAGGACTGGCGCAAGGCAAGAGCCTGAAATAATCGATGTTCGATAAATTTGGCATCTAACTGAACACGAATATCTCGACTAAACAACCGGGCACAGATAAGTGAATGTGGACTCATGGTGGCCAGGCCGATAGGCTTACCCTTACTATCCTCAACTACCACTTGCTCTCCCGCAACAAACTGCTTGAGGGACGATATTTTGGTATCGACTTCATTGCTGTAAATCCACTGATGACCAGCCTTAATTCGACGTTCTTCACGAGGTTTCAGTTTTAGTAATGATGCTGGGCACATGTATTTTTCTCGAAACAAATTGGCGTAAATAGAGTGGCAAAAGGCAGTATACCACTTAAGCTACTCTTCCTAAATCGTCTATTTTTCGGCATTTTTTTGAGCCCTGATCCTTAAAAATTCAACTACACTAATTTTATCCGTTTCCATTTTAAAACGCTCAAAACACCTAGAATATCTGTTGGTCAATGTAGCATTATGAATAAAAAAATGAGTACAGATCAGATTAAGAATGTGCTCGCTGGCATTACCATACCACCGCAACCGCAAATTTTGGTGGACTTACAGATGGAACAAGCAATGCCAAATCCCGACATCCATCGAGTGGCAGAGCTCATCGCCCAAGATGTCGGTCTCTCGGGTAGCATTCTTAAAATAGTCAATTCGCGCTTTTATGACCTAACTAATCAGATAACTAGTGTTAAACAAGCGGTTGAAATACTGGGCTTGGAATCTATCGTCAATATCACCAATGGCCTCTCCATCAAAGGAGAGATGACCGATGAGACTGTGGTCGCTATGAGTCGCTTCTGGGATTCAGCGATGGATGTGGCCATGGTCGCAGCTAGAATTGCAAAACACATCGGCTTTCAATCTCCGGACATTGCCCACACGCTTGGGCTATTTCACAATAGCGGCATTCCATTGCTAATGGAGCTGAGGCCCGACTACTTAAGCATCGCCGAGAACTCCTACGCAGGCCACAAAGAACGTATTATAGACACTGAAAATAGCGAAATGAATACAAACCATGCTGTTGTTGGGTACTACGTTGCTAAATCCTGGAATTTGCCAATAGAACTTTGTGAGGTCATCGCCGAACATCACAATGCCGAAAAAATATTTAATTCAACTCAGTTTGAGAGCTACGACAGTTACAAAAAAACCTTGCTCGCTATTCTAAAGATGTCTGAACATCTGTGTTGCACCTACCGTGTTTTAGGCAGGCAACCTGAAGATTTTGAATGGGAAAAAATCAGCAGCGGCCTATTAGAGTACGTTGGACTGAGTCTGGATGACTTCGATGGGCTGAGCGACGCTATTACCCTGATGGGCATAGGTGGTGAAGATTACTATCCCATTTAGGCAGCATGGTATTACATCCGCACCAGCCTAATAACAGATCTCTCTTGCACCGCATTTACAGGCAGTGTTATTTTAGCCATATTCAAACATTGTCTAGGTTTAAGAATAAACACCTGTGAAAACCTCTAGCACGAATTCACCTCGCCCATCTCCAGCATCTCCAGGCTTCAATGCTCTGCCGTTAAAATCTCTGTCATTCACACCATTTGAGAAAACCCGATTTGCCACCTCTGTACTCAAATGGTTTGATCAGAACGGGAGAAAAAGCTTACCTTGGCAGAAAAACACCAGCCCTTATAGAGTCTGGGTTTCAGAAATCATGCTACAGCAGACTCAAGTCACTACCGTTATTCCCTATTATCTGCGCTTTATGAAAGCATTCCCATCCACAAAGCAATTAGCGCTTGCCGACATTGATCAAGTACTCCATTTATGGACAGGGCTTGGATACTATGCGAGAGCACGCAATCTACACAAAACTGCAAAAATAGTCGACGCTCAATTTAAAGGACGCTTTCCCGCAACCGTCACCGAATTGGTCAATCTCCCAGGTATCGGCCAATCCACAGCAGGCGCAATTTTATCCTTAAGTCGAGGCGAATGGGCGCCTATCCTAGACGGTAACGTAAAACGCGTGCTCACTCGCGTACACTGTATCGAAGGGTGGTACGGTCACCGCAAAACGGCAGACCAACTCTGGGCATTATCAGCCCATTACACACCTAAGTTCAGGGTGGCTGCGTTTAATCAAGCAATGATGGATCTTGGCGCCACGATCTGCACTAGAGGTAAACCCAAGTGCGAATTGTGTCCTTTATCTTCTGTGTGTGTAGCACACCAAACACATCAAGAAACCGTATTTCCCCACTCAAAGCCCGCAAAAAAAATCCCCATTAAATCGGTATCCATGCTCCTGTTGCGAAACCAACAGCAAGAATTACTGTTAGAGCAAAGACCTCCTATGGGAATTTGGGGTGGTCTTTGGAGTTTTCCTGAATTTAAAAATAAAGCCGCACTGTGGACTTTTTGCCAGAATAATTTAGGTGAGGAACAAGATAATACTAAAAGAGTGGCAACCATGCGTCACACCTTCAGTCACTACCACCTAGACATAGAAGCGTGGAGTCTCGACATCGCGCAAAAACCCAATAAAATTATGGAGCATCGACAAGTTGCTTGGTATAACCACAAGCAACCATCAACCATTGGATTACCCGCCCCCATCATCAAATTGATAAAAAAAGCTGCCAGTGAAATAGAGGAACATTAATATCATGAGCCGAACAGTGATGTGTAGAAAATTTAACAAGGAGCTAGAAGCATTGGATTCTCCACCTTATCCGGGGAAGAGAGGACAAGCGCTATTTAATACTGTCTCAAAAATGGCTTGGCAAAGTTGGCTAAAACACCAAACCATGTTAATCAATGAAAAACATTTGAGCCTAGTCGACCCTGAAACTCAGCAGTATCTAAGCGAGCAACTGGAGAAATTCTTAGACAATAAAGACTTTGATCGTGCTGAGGGTTATGTCCCCCCGAAAGACAGCTAAGATAGTGTTACCACCCATTTGGGATAACACCATTTCCCTCGTAAAAACAGTTTGTTAGTATTTAATTTAACCGAAAAAGCGTATTTTAGTTTCACAGCCTTGACTCAATGGCAATCAAACGGTTTAATACGCGCCTTCTTGCCCAGATAGCTCAGTCGGTAGAGCAGAGGACTGAAAATCCTCGTGTCGGTGGTTCGATTCCACCTCTGGGCACCATCCTATTTTGACTAATTCCCTCCCCGTATTAGATGACCTGGAAGCTATTTAGGCCGATAGATTCCTGCATTTATACTTGGCGACGCGGCAACTTCAACTAGACTTAATACTGTACAATCAGAAGCACGGGGCGCCAATAGAACACAGCGTATACCTAATTCTGCCTCTGAAGCTAACGCTTGTTAAAATGATTAAATGGAGATTCCCATGAGCCGGATTTTGGTTGTTGACGATTCTGTTTCTATTCGCCAATTGGCATCCTTTACTTTAAAAAGTGGCGGGTTTGATACTATTGAAGCGGATGATGGCCAGGACGCTCTCAGCAAAGCCTCTTCCGAACAATTCGACTTAATCTTAACAGATCGCAACATGCCAAACATGGATGGGATACAACTCACAAGAGAACTTAGAGCCTGCGACAACTATAAATTCACCCCCATTTTAATGCTAACTACAGAATCAGAAAAAGATAAAAAGGTAGAGGGGAAAGAGGCCGGCGTCACAGGGTGGATAGTCAAGCCATTCAATCCAGATACTTTGATTGCAGTGATCAAGAAAGTTCTTAATTAAAAGAGTCTTCGCTTGATAAGGTCCGCAGCTTATTCAGTTTGCCCATCCAAAAACAGTTGTTTTATCACAAGGCTTTCAAGTAGGGTTGAAGCGACTGGGTTAAAACAACTAGGCTAAAACCACTTGGCTAAAACATAGAGTTCGCACAAAGCATGCTGAAATGGGATGACATTGAAACTGTATTGCTAGACATGGACGGAACACTATTAGACCTTCATTTCGACAATCACTTTTGGCTGGAACACTTACCCTTAAAATTTGCGCAGCTAAACGGACTAACCCTGGCTGTGGCAAAAACCCAGCTATATGAGCGATTTGCAAAAGAAAGAGGCACACTGAACTGGTATTGCGTGGATTTTTGGTCTGATACCCTAAAACTAGATGTTATCGCCCTGAAGGAGGAGGTCAGCCACCTTATTGGTCTCCGCCCAAACGTCGCTCCTTTTCTAGATTGGCTATCCAAATCCTCCCACACTTGCTATCTGGTAACGAATGCCCACCAGAAAAGTCTTTCTTTAAAGCTAAAAAAAACAGGTATCGATCAATACCTTGATGATGTGTTTTGCTCCCATGACTTTAAAGCGCCTAAAGAATCGCAAGAATTTTGGTTTCGCTTTCAAAAGCATACCCCTTTTAACAACCGCAGCACCTTACTCATTGATGATAGCGATGCTGTACTTAAGTCTGCACAAGTTTTCGGTATTAAACATTTACTCTCCATCGAACAACCCGACAGTCATATTTCTCCTCGAGTAGCTGGAGAATTTACCGCTGTGTCATGCTATTCTCAGCTCTTCCCGTTACCTTAAAATTCAGCCTCTGCCCTAACTCAAAACCTTAGAAATGATATGGCCTCAAAATCAAAAGAACCGCTGACAAAAGTAAGAATCGACAGGTGGCTTTGGGCAGCCCGCTTTTATAAAACCCGTAGCATTGCTAAGGACGCC
>JAESQG010000381.1 GCA_016765265.1 Pseudomonadales bacterium
ATAGAAGAAGATGACAACGTTATAACCCGTCAATGCAGAAAAACGAATATTCTTGTTGCTGGTTGCTGGTGCTTCAAATTCAGGCACAGGTTGATCTAACGCTACCTTATTCATATTTTTCCATGGCTCCGTTTGTGCTCACCCTATCGTGGGGCTTTTTTTACTAGATTTAATTTAAAATGTCTAACTCATTGTGATATTTGCGTTGAAAATAATGGGATAAATAATACTTGCCTCCTCAGCACCTTCACTTTCATAGCGAAAGGTTTTAATTTGATCCCCTTACTTCCATCCTTTTACTTCAAGGACTCTATGTTACTCCAAGGGTTCTATCTTACTTCAAGGGTTCTATGTTGGAATCTAAATTTCGATCATCGCAAAACGATAAAAAATGCTCCCGCAAGCCTAAAATTTGAATATCTGCTGGAAGGTTGACGGTCATGGCAAGAGAGAACATAGGGGATCCCGTATGTGGAGCTGCATATGTTTCAGTCTCCATGTTTTCGATATTGATTCCTTGCTCGCTAAAGAAGCTCGCTATCTCATGTATGATACCTTGGTTATCCAGTGCGACGACTTCGACAGTATAAGGACGCTCGGGGCTATCCAGAGTTCTACTGTTTGTACGTTTAGTGATTGTTGTTAGATTAAGTTTTTTTGCAAGAGCAGGCAGGTCTCTTTCCAGCCCTTTAATGTGCTCTATGTTCCCGGATATGAGCATGAGTACGGCAAACTCTCCACCTAAGACCGTCATACGACTGTCATCAATATTGCAGTTTGATTTGGTGACTAACCGGGACAGGGCGGTGGCTATTCCCGGTTGATCACTGCCTAGGGTCGAGATGACCAAAAACTCCTTCATTTTTTAGTGCCTTATCTGTCTGCAATTGGCGGAAAATATCATATTATTCAAATATTTATGCATTAGCCAATATGTGCTATCTTGGTTGTACCTTCTAACCAAACACTTAACTAAGCTCCTAACTAAAACCGAGTAACTGGTTGTTATCTAGAGACATTATCAGTCTAGCGCATCGAATAAGGATTAAAAAGTAAATAAACCNATGGTTNGTGTTNTNCTCTTNGATGATGGNGTTAACAATGTTTCTGCAGTGGTGGGTTATTAGGNACACGTTGTNTCTTATTCTTCTGAAATCTCACCGGAACTCTCANCGGAACTCCGAGAGACGAAGGTGAGTCCTATTTGTAGATTATTGGCTCTATCAACTTGTTATTAATCTTTGCGCTCAGTAACATATCGCTCTTTTGATAGATCGGAGAAATGCCATGATTACAGGCAGCCTGGTAGCGCTAGTTACCCCAATGAAACCAGATGGTTCATTGGACTGGATTAAACTCGATCAGCTCGTAAACATGCACGTTGAACAGGGCACGGATGCAATTGTAGCCGTAGGCACTACTGGCGAGTCGGCCACCCTGGATGTGGTTGAACACTCGCAAGTGATTGCTAGGGTGGTGAAAACGACTGCGGGTCGTGTGCCTGTTATTGCTGGTACAGGTGCTAATAGCACCAGCGAGGCCATTGAATTAACGGTGGCTGCTAAAGGCCATGGTGCGGATGCCTGTCTTTTGGTGACGCCCTACTATAATAAGCCCACACAAGAAGGCCTGTTTCTACATCATAAGGCGATTGCTGAAGCGGTGGATATCCCTCAGATACTGTACAACGTACCCGGTCGAACAGCTTGTGATATGTTGGCCGATACGGTTATCCGATTGTCAAAAATAGACAATATAGTGGGTGTTAAAGAAGCCACTGGAGATCTAGGTCGAGGCGAAGCAATATTGAAAGACGTCGNTGAAAATTTTGTCCTNTATTCNGGAGACGACGNNTCAGCNACTGAATTGATGTTAGGCGGNGCGAAAGGCAATATCTCAGTGACCGCCAATATCGCTCCTNAAGCGATGGCAGCAATGTGCAAAGCCGCTATTGCGGGAGACTCTAGTAAGGCTAGAGAGATTAATAAAGGTTTAGAAGACTTGCATAACAAGCTTTTTTTGGAATCTAATCCTATACCCGTCAAATGGGCTCTATGTGAAATGGGTCTTATTGAAGAGGGTATTCGCTTGCCTCTGACCTGGTTGGCCGAGCAGTATAGAGAACCTTTACGCCGATCGCTAAAGAATGCAGGGTTACTATAATTNCTTTTGCTATCTTACCTACCACACTACTGATAATGGCTACCCTAAAGGGTTACTTTGAGGGCACTTCACTTGATTAAGAAATCAATAGCACAACCACAAGGTAAATCATTAAATGTCGGATCATTTATGATAAGTATGAGAATGATAAATCGGTTGGTCATGGTGATATTGTTTTCCACCAGCCTTTCTAGTTGTGGGTTTCTTTTCGGTGATAAGGGTNATTTTCGAGACCGTTCCATGGATTATCAGCATGCAGCAACTATCCCTGAGTTGCGACTGACAAAAGAATTGCCATCAAACAAAATCCAAGCTCTTTACCCTATTCCCAACGTGGGCGAAGAGCAGGGCACGAAGACGTATCAGCCTGCCAAATTTAAAGATGTGCCGCGTCCCGAATCGGTATTGTCATTTTACAAAGACGGTAGTCTTCAACTACGACGAGATGGTGACAATGATTGGATATGGGTAAAACAATCTAAAGAATATTTGCTTGATGTAGTTGAATCTTTTTGGCAGGAGAACCGCATNGCGTTAGACATAAAAGATGCTGAAAACGGGTTTATCGAGACAGTTTGGGTACATCAGGTAGAAGGGAATGCGGGAGAAAATTTGTGGGAAAAGTCGATGAGTGGTTGGAAGAAAATCACCCGTTTCAGACAGTCATTACAGAAATTTAGAGTCAGCATTGTCAGTTTGCAAGGAGAGAAGAATAGTAAAGTGTTACTAAGCCACGCCACCATCAGCGTAAAAAAAGGCAAGGACTATCCGTCTTCTTCTGATGATTTAAAATGGGTGACTAGTTCAGATAAAGACGAGTTTCATCGGCTTATTTTACAACAGTTGGTTGATTATATTGGTAGCGAAAAGAATCTACGCCCTTCGGGTTTAGCGCTGAGTGCAGATGAACAGACGCGAGTGGTGATGAACAAAGATGGAAACGGTTTTCCTGTATTAGTGATTGAACAAGATTTTAATAGGGCCTGGGAGACCATTGGACAGTCATTGGAAAAAGGAAAAGTGGTTATTGATGATTTAAATAGGTCTTTAGCCATTTATTATGTAGGTTACCCNGAAGAAGAAAATGAAAGCGANATGCCGATATATGAAGTAAAACTGAGCCAGGGTGAGAATGGAATTCATNTTGCNATACAACTGGANGATGAAACAATGGCACCCATTGATGTGGCTGAAGTGCTTCTTAGTATAATTGAATCAAATGTCTAGCAAAGACACACGTATTGGAGACCAGTATGGAAAAACGTAAAGAGCTTTTTTCGGGTAAAGCTAAGTCTGTTTACACTACCGACGATGACAACAGATATATTTTGTTGTTCAGAGATGACACGTCTGCATTTGATGGAAAAAAAATAGAACAGCTCGATCGTAAAGGGATGGTTAACAATAAATTTAATGCTTTTATCATGGAAAAGCTTGAGAAAGCGGGCATTGAAACCCATTTCGAGCAGTTATTATCGGACAATGAGACCTTAGTAAAAAAACTAGAGATGATGCCTATAGAATGTGTGGTGCGTAATATCTCAGCAGGTAGTATTTGTCGACGATTGGGTGTGGAAGAAGGCTTGGAAATGACCCCGCCTACATTTGAATTCTTTTTGAAGAATGATGAGCTTGGCGATCCAATGATTAATGAATATCACATTAATACTTTTGGCTGGGCTGAAGCAGCACATGTTGAGCGCATGAAAGAGCTCACCTTTCAGGTTAACAGCGTATTGAAAGAGTTATTTTTCCAGAGTGATATGTTGTTGGTTGATCACAAGCTTGAATTTGGTTTATATGAAGGTCGGGTTATCTTGGGAGATGAATTTACGCCCGATGGATGCCGCTTGTGGGACAAAGAAACGAGAAAGAAATTGGATAAGGATCGGTTTCGTCAAGGTTTAGGCGGTGTAGTGGAATCTTATGAGGAAGTGGGGCGACGTCTGGGTATTGATTTCGGCGCCTAGCATTCTAATAAAACATTTATGTAGTCTCATTCTTAACTTTATTTAGAAGTTTAATGATAGCTTGGCGATGGTTGAAACTTTTTAGTTTCCCCAGCCATGTGGATAACCAATGCACATGTTGGAAATTTTTCATCCACGAGTTGCTTGCTAATTCATAAGTAGTGGGGAGAATCTTGTTTTCAAAAACAGATACGCAATGATTAATTTCCGCTATCGAGCTAAAGGTAAATTCATAACCTTTGTATTCGATTTTATAAACAGCGTATCCTTTATTGACGATTTTCTTCGGTAAGTTGGGTTCGTATCTTGTTGCTTCTTCCCAGACATCACTATCTAGTGGTCGATGGACC
>JAESQG010000382.1 GCA_016765265.1 Pseudomonadales bacterium
AGAACGCGGGCACACGGTGTTCCAATTGTTTTGAGACCCGTTCGGGTGAGAAGCTTAGGGCAATGATGACGTTTTTGACCGCTTCGTGTTTGAGCAGGCTCCGAATCTGTGCACTTTTGGTTCTGAGTTCGAGTGTTGCTTGAGGGACGTTTTTAAAAAAAGGCACAAAATAGGCGGCAAATTGAGGTGTTTCTTCAATATTCTCACAGCGAACCACCACAGAAATCGGCGACTTGTCGCGATCAATATTATCTTGGCAGCGTTTGATCATGGCTTCGGAATTATCAATCCCTGTAATCATTGTCAGTCCAATAAGATCAGGCTTATCTTGACATGATCTTGCTACTCCCTGCCTCATGGCGAGCAATGAGGCGCCCAAGGAACAGCCTAAGTCGTAATATCCCCTCGTTAAATTGTTTGTATCACTAGTATTTGGTCCGAGATTTTGAGCAATGATTTCTGTCATTTGAATGATTTTATTGTAGCCGGGAACAGAACGATCAATCATATCGGCGAAAACATCGGCCACGGCGTTGTCAAAGGAAAAGCGGTTGATTTCAGTTTGTGGGGAGGCGTAAATATTGTCTTTTTGTCTATGATTGTCTGACATTTTCTTTCGCAGGAGGCTAATTATTTGCTGGTTGGCAAGCATACCATGACCGTTTAAATTTATCTTTTAATTGCCTATGGAGTTAAGCAGGCGCTGGAAACCCCTTAAACTTTATAGACGTAGTGCTAACGTCTATAAAATGGCTGTATTTTATACATTTGCTCTTTTCCGAATTATCCTTTGACAAACAGATCTCGATCTTAACTGTGGGTATGTCTTTTGACTGGATTGCTTATTTTAATTAGGGAAACTGTTAACATTACTTTCCATAGTGCTAATTTGCGTCTATTTACTAATGGGCTGGAGTGTTTTCTTTTGCTGCACCATGGAAAGTCCGGTTTTGTATCATGGATTATGAAACATGGATTACGAATCAACAGAAGCGTAGACAATGGAAGAACAAAAGACCGAATTGATGGGGATAATGTTTGCCGATGTGGCGGGCAGTACACGGTTATATGAGTCTGTTGGCGATATTGAAGCTGAGAGTCGAATATCTGAAGTGTTAACTCGAATGAGCAGGCAGTGTATTAATCTGGGCGGCTCGATAGTGAAGAATATTGGTGACGAAATTCTAGTGACATTTCCCAGCGCGGATAGTGCATTGCAGGCGGCCTGCGATATTCAGCTAGAGACCCAAAAAAGAAATGAAAAAGAAGCTAAAACGTTGATGGTGCGTATCGGGCTGCATTACGGTCCCGTTATTGTTAAATCTAATGATGTGTTTGGTGATACGGTTAATGTTGCTGCAAGAATGTCTGGCCTGGCTCAGGCGACACAAATTATTTGTACAGCCGAAACCATCAGTGCAATGGTTAATAGCAGTTTGATCGAGTGCCGCCAATTGGATTCTCTGTATGTAAAAGGCAAAGAAAAAATGATCGATATTATTGAAGTGCTTTGGGCACCCGATGATAGCGAACTAACTTGTCTGTATTCGGCAAAAAAAGAATTAGAAAATAAGCCTGCCTGGTCTATGGATCTTCGTTATCAGAATAGTTTGACACAAATTTGTAAAGACCAACCTAGTATAGTGATGGGTCGAGGTAAACAGTGTGAGCTATTAATCCACTCACCTCAAGCATCAAGAGCTCATGCGAAATTAATTTCCCGCCGGGGCAAAGTGGTGCTGGTAGATCAAAGTACTAACGGTACTTTTGTAAAAGGTGTCCGAGGCGAAGAGATTTTTGTGCATTTGGAAGAGTGCCCGCTTGCGGAGAATGGAGCCATCAGTTTAGGATTGCCCGTCAGTAAGAATCAAGACCATTTGATACATTTTTGCTATTCATAGTGGCATCTGTCGTTATCTATCCTGCTATTGTAAATTACCATTTTGATTTATTATTCTAAGCCAGGGTCCGTGGGCTTTTATCGAGTCAGGTAAATTTTTAATTGCCTCTAGCGCTTCCTCTTTTTCAACGTATGCCCCATAAAGCAGAGCGTATTGGTCTGAGCCATCTAATTTGTAGTTAATCAAACGAAGGTCACTGAGATTTAACTCGGTATCAGTAATAAAGTCCACGATGCCTATGGCCTTTTTACTACTGACCAGTTGGATAGCGTAGTAGGGGCCGGAGGGTGCAGGTGTTGCTGGAGATGCTAGTAAATCGAGAGGAAAACTGGATTGGTGATTGAGAACCATGGGTTGTGCGACTTTTTTGGCCGAGGCCGGTAAAGTTTNAGATATTATTTTTTTTGCAAGGTCGGTGGTATTAGCTTGAGAGTCGGGGGTGTCGTAGGGGGTGTCAATATTGGGCTGAGTAATTGGGTTTGGGCTTGGATTGATTACAGAAGTTGTAGTGGGGGGCGGTGTTAGGTCTGTGTTAGGAGTCAGAACCATATCAGTTTCTTTATTCATAACAGGTTTGGGTTTAGTTTTTTTTTCTGTAGTTTTTAAAGATGATTGTGCTGGTTCTTTTACGTCTGAGTACCGGTGAATCAGAGGATGTTGGATGTCTGCAGGGTTTGCTAATGACCATAAGTTAAGCTTGATGCCCTCTACTACCATTTTTAAAACGGAAGTTTCGATTGCATCTACTAAGGCCATTTGCACCGGTTCGTTTCGTGTATAGCCTGCTTCTATTTCCAAAAGTCGTTTGAATCTTACGAAGCGATAGATACCGCCAGTTGTTTCCTTAGAAAAAATAGATTTATTAACCACTACAGTATTGATAATCTTTCCTGAGTAAATATCAATGGCCCTGAGGCTGACCGTTACCTGATCTACTCTGTATTGCTCTGCTAGGCCTAGCCCAAAGTATTTTGCGCCCGCACCGCCGGTTTTTATATTGCTGTCATAGCCGATAACACCGCCCTCGAATAGAATGCTGGCGCCAAGTAAGGGGGGGATTTCGCCGCCAGAGCGCTTTAATCCTGCACGAATTATTTTTCGTTCAGTGAGTAAATTTTGCAACGCTTCTCGCTCTATGGGAACAAACCAGCCTGAGTCTTTTGCGGCTTTAACTAAAATAGCGTTCGCGCCCTGGGAGACGGCTGTT
Source organism: Pseudomonadales bacterium (assembly GCA_016765265.1). Taxonomy (GTDB): domain Bacteria; phylum Pseudomonadota; class Gammaproteobacteria; order Pseudomonadales; family DC-out160; genus DC-out160. The sequence goes on from JAESQG010000382.1 coordinate 3,109, forward strand.
GAAAACCCATTGGAAGGCGCTTGCTTGTATTGACCTGATTGGTCTCGAAATCCGTAGGCAGAGACCAGGATTTTACCCTTTGGTTTAGGCAGGGAAATTAGATTCTTATGGGTGTCACTGTTTTCGGCCCACTGGGATTTTTCAATGCCTGGGCCAGCGTAACGTTCTTTGGTATTGCTGAGGGATTCCCGCACTTTGATAGGCGATCGAATTTGAATGCTGTTGCAGGCAACTAAGGTGAGAGAGACCCATAAAACAAATAATAGCCGTCCCTTTTTGCTATTAAACATGGTTCAGTGAATAAAGTCCTTGTCCATTATTGCCTCAAGCTAAAAGCTAGATTCCACAACGAAAATTGTTGAATCGCCTGTAGTCCTGTCGGTGGTGGTGACGGAAAGCGTGCCATCTCCTTGGTCCACTACATCAATGATAAAATCACTGGTAATCGTTTCGCCTGGAATGAGATTGCCCAAATCGTCAACTATGCTGGCGGTCACTGAACGAGTTAATCGGGTTAGCAGAGCACGTTGTAAGCGGTCATTGAAATCCTCTAAGGCATCTGAATTACCATCGAGGTCGGTATCCTTTAACTTGTTTTGTGATTGAGCACTGTTGAGAAGCGCATTCCCGTTTAACGGATTGCCGCCAAATGAGGGGTTGACGGGTGTATATTCTAAACCGGATGCGTGTACCAAGCTTGTGGACAACAAGCTGATTGCAAGAAGGGACTGTGCGAGAATAACTGCGATTAAATTCTTTTTCACTTTGCTACACCTATTACTACACCTATTACTACACCTATTACTACACCTACTAATTAAAACTCATCTTCAGCTAAATCGGGGTCCCGCTTTGAATGTCTATTAAATGCATGTAACCTCCTAATGACTGATTTCGCCGCGTCTCTACCATGCTTCACGTTGTCTTTTCGTCGGTTAAGATTAGCTATATACAGTACCTGTCGCTTAAATGAG
>JAESQG010000383.1 GCA_016765265.1 Pseudomonadales bacterium
CAAGTCCCATGCGTGATACCGACTCGCTGATAAACTTAGCGATAGTGATATGTTTTGGCAGCTTCTTTATTCGAAACGATCGCTGCTTAGCAGTGTCACTTACGAAGATTTCCAGGGGGGGGTGTTATAGCGTTCATAGTCCTTCTCCTTTTGTTTTGCTGAGTTAGCGCGGAGGTATCCGCGCATGAAAATTTTTACGTAAGTNTTGGCGAGNTGTTTGTCTTCACNCAANGCGATGATTTCTTTGGCGTAGAGCTGGTNACCCGTTTGNAAGGCTCGGATCGCATNNCGCAGTTGNGCNTCTCTCAATGGCNTGGGGAANGTGATATGGAANAGCGGTGTTGTCCCCTCNTCGTCNGNGAGTAATTGCGGTTGTACTAGNTGNAGCGANCGGCTNATNCCTGCAAANTTGAGNATTANNGCATGNCGTTGNGNTGCATCNAGNATCTTTGGCTCAATACCCACTTGTACCGTTGCTTGCCAATAACTTTCTTGACTACGCAGGGTGAGATGCAGTCCATCTGTGATCACCGTAAGCGTACTTTTTGTTGCCTGAGCATCTTTCGTCAATCGGGTGCTCAAGCCTGCTTCCTCTACCTCCGCTTGTAACTGTTGCAGACTGTCTGCAGACTGAGAGCATTGTTCTGAGTCTGCTACTTCGCTGATTTTTGTCCCGTGTAATTCGCTTTGTTTGTATAGTGACGGTTTGTGTAATGAAAGCTCGTGTAATGACAGTTTGTGTAATCGAAGGGTGTCCTGATGTGCCTTTTTCAGATAATCGGTATCCAACGTTGATGATAAATCCAAAGGTAGAGGTAGCTCAGCGACGCTGTTGACACCCGACATCCCGAACACGTCCCGGGCGAGGCCCTGGGGTTGCTCCGAGAACAATGCTTGATTCGTGGGCATCAGGGCTAAAGTGTTGGCCCCTACGGATCTGGGTTTAGAGCTAAAGCGGATCCAACCTGAAGTGACCTGGGCTGAGACAGCCGGACTCGAACTGCCAATTATCTGCTGCACACTCTCCTTATTTAATAAATTTAAGTTTAGAAAATTTGAGTTTAGTAAGTTTGGGTTGAATGAGTTTTGTTTCATAATGCTTCATATTCCATGTCTTCAAGGTTAAGGTCTTCGAGGTCAGTGGACTCCTCTAATTGGCGTTTTAGCGGCACCACTTCTAGGGGGAACTCAGACATATGNTGTCGTGCCCAGAGACAGGCCTCATGATTAAGGGCNTTAGANTCAACGGTAGTCACNCGGTTATAAGTGATGACTTCATAGGAACGAATCAGGACATCAACCAAAGGTGTTGCGGGAGCTATTGAACCTATGCATATGAAGGGGACCGAAATATTGGGGTGGTACACCTCCTTGGAAAAAAACGTCAACACCTGGGCTGGATTTTCGTAGGTCGTACGTAAATAATCTGCCGGAACGCTGATACCGATGGAGTACTTGCCTTGCAGCGCCTCTATTACATCGTTATTTTTCACCATGGTTTTGCAGTAGAAATGAACAAGATACCGGTCTGGCGGATCAGTATCGCGGTCGGGGTTTTCATGTTGCCCGTGTTCATGTTGCCCGTGTTCATGTTGCCACAGAGGGATAATTTCAACGCGATCGCTGGATTGGTTTAAAGCCGACATCTCTGTCCACTGTGCATTGAGAAAGCCCCTATGTATGGGGTTATTGTGTATGGCGTTATTGCGGATAGGGTTGTTCATTGGCTGGCTCCAATTTGATAGTGACTTGTGCTGGTTTTGGTTTTAACGGTGAGAATATCGTTATCACTAATACCAAATGCCGCGAGGGGTAGATCTCGTTGTGTTTCGGACAGTGCGTTTGGCGTTAAAAAGTCCAGGCAATGAAATCCACTAAAGTCTAAAGCGCCTCCGCATTCAGGGCATGATTTTGATGTGCGATTAAAGCCGCGACTTAAAGTCGGGGTAACCGATAATGTTTTGCAGCAATGGGCGCACATCAATTGGGTAATGAAATGGTGTCCAACTATGCCCACCTTAGTATTGAGTTCACTCTCGCCCTCACTTAGACGGTTCAACAGTTGCTTGATACTTAATGAGTTGACTCCGGTCTCTATGGATTGAATATCATAGCGCTGATGATCAAAGCGGCACTCTGCGTTTAGCCGGTATTCATTACAGGTCGCGGTATGACTATTCAGATCAAGAAAGACCTCTTGATCTGTTAAATTTGGGGTATGACTTAATAGATTGCGTGCTTGCAGCGTCTGCAATGATGCTGCGATAGCTCCTACTTCACTGACGGCCCCTGTGGAGGCCACCGTAGGAGTAAATTGTTCCTTTCTCGTCAATTTTTTGCACGGGAAGAGATCCGANCTTCTAGGCGAGAGTATTCGTCTAGTCCCCAGCTGCACTCGAGACAAGGAGTATCCAATGAGGGAACATAGGGCCTCACTCTTACCCATAATTTGGCATCAACGGCGGCATCAATCCACGGAATGCCTAAACGAAAAGCAATTTCATTGATCTGTAATCGAGCTTTTCGCGAATCAACGCAAGCCAATATAACGTCTGCTTGTCGGATACTGCCCAAGGGTACTTCAGCGATCGGGCATTGATAGGGCTCAATGATGATATTCCGCTGGGCGAGCAAACGCTTTTCCATTACTTCGACCTTTGGTTTTCCAACGCAGTCTTGTGTGATGTTCTGTCCCATGAGATTCGATTCTGAAAAACTTTGGGGGTCAATTAAGATCATTGATCCCACAGTTGCGATTCGGCTCGCCATCTCAGCACTGTGGCTACCTATATTGCCAAGGCCGACACAGACTATGCAGTGCGGGCGAGTTTCGGTTTTAAAGTTCATTGGGTGTCCACCGATAACTGGCATTCTCGAGATTAGTGTCGCGCTTGCACATAACGCAGGGACCGTAGCTCCAGCACTCAAAATCACCGGCTTGGTGATAAATAGAGTCACAGTCCGGACAGACGAGAACCGTGGATTCCTTCGTGATTTTTAGGCGACAGCGCGGACAGTGAATCGCCTCCTCCCCGCGGTAGGTGCTGAGCTGGGGTAGTTGTTCTGAGGAGAAGAAGGCAACGCCTTGTCCGGTACTTATTTCATCTCGCTCCTGTAGAGCAACTAGCCCAGTAGTCGCCAACCGGCCATTGACTCGGATATCGGTGGGCAGTTGGACCAGCAGGAACCACTGAGTACGACCGTTGTCATCGGTGGGACAAAATTTTAGCCAGGTTTTTTTGAAGCTCGATCTTGCCGCCAGTTTAAACCCGGGCGTTACATTAGTTTCGCCCGATGGGCTTGCGGGAAAGTGCAGTCTTTCCCAAGTAGTATTGCGCTGTACACTTAGGTGAGGCATAAGTCTTTGCGCTGTTGCGTTATTAAGTGCGTCTTCCATTTTTATTTTTCCGGAAAAGAGGTAAAGAAAGTACCGTCTGAGAGCACTCTATACTAGCTAGCGCTTCTAATACTAGAGTCTGTAAATGAAGTGAAATAGGCAAAAGACTTAGCGAAAACATCATCTCATTGCTGTTTTTGTTTTATGAAGAAATACACTATATTCATAGTGTATAAGTGGAAAAGTCTAGTTAGTGCCCGTCCTGAAACTTCTAAGGTTTTGTATTATCAGCAAA
>JAESQG010000384.1 GCA_016765265.1 Pseudomonadales bacterium
CTACCAGTACCCGAAACCCACATTTCATCAGCATGAATACGATATCCCCCGATTGTGGGCAATTGCACTGCATCCAATCTGGCCGACATGTTAGGCAGAATAACCGGCATAGCGTATTCAATTATCTTGTTAATAAAATTGGCGGTCAACGGAACGAAACCAGGCATATCGAAATCCGTAATATCAATGATAGGTAACCCCTCTATCCCGAGATGAAGAAATCCTAGTTCGGTAGCGCCTAACTCAAATCCNACATCCAAATCAAAGGTGGCGGTAAATATTGTTTTAGGCTCAGCCCAACCTACGCGTTGTAACTCAAACTCCAGGCTAACATCGTTCCAACCCAGCAATCCATGAATGTCGTCATTCTCCATCAAATTGATGAAAAGCGGGCTACTAGGCTGTAGATATAGAGTGATGATATCTTGCGTCTGTATATCATCCCCTGAACTTTGGATAACCGAAACTCCTTCAGGGTCGGTACCACCACNATCATCAGTGGTCAGGACCATATGTGTAATTCCCGCTTCATGAGCAGCATAGAGCCCTTGGTTGATGAGATTGGCCGAAATAGAAATGCCCACGTCAAACTCCGTACCATTAGGACTAAATCGACCTAAACTGGGTACCGTACTCGTTTTAAATACGGAACCAAGATGCGGCGGAGGTACCACCTCCACCTCAGGGTCAGTGGGAGGATTTAGCGCAGAAACGGAAGTGTTAATATCAACGGTAAGCCCAGACTCAAAGGTCTCAAGGTAGGTAGGCGTAATTACTGCCCTTTATGTTTTACCATCAATATCTAACTCACTATCAATCACTATATCTTCGATAAAATCAGAGAATAGCGGCACCAGTATGCTCTCCGTTACACTCACAAATAAAGGAATAAGCTTCGGTATCAGGCTCTCAATTATACTGCCAAAAAAGCCATCTATCTCCACATTAAAATTAGTAAAATCTACACTCGTATCTCTTATCGATATAGAAAGATCNGAATTTACAATATCAATCTTGGCNANANNNTCAATGACAANNTNATCCGCAGATATTAAGCCGTCATACCATAAAAACAAAATCTTNGCTNNTANNNCCATCCATAAAGCCGGAAGCNCAATATGAATNTNCAACTCGCTGGTACCCTCTGTNAGGTTACCNTCNANCACNACGACGTCAANGACTGGACGCAGCCTNGGAATATTTGGAGNNCTCGGATNACCATCNCCTATATTGAACTNTNNNACNNNGACTTCTACGTCACCCNTCTAAAANAGGATTAAAGNCAGGNTCATCNGTNANANCCTGATAATCGTACTCGTNCATCCCTATTTCTGCTTGNTCNGTAAAAAAGGCAAGACCNCCATTNTTTAACCGCAANGACATGGANGGNAATAATTCCTGNTCNCCNCGCGCATAATCNACAGTTGATACAAANNCNNTATTATCAACNGCAGAAATATTGTTATAAGGCATACTNGTAAANGTNGTATNAAAAACATTTTGACCNGTAANAGGAACATTGTTGCCATCNATAGAGAGGCTTACCACNCCACTCGGATCNTNCACATAGCCTGAAATANTNCCCGNGNTNTGATCGGCACTGAGTATATGGACCGTAGGACCAATATCGTCAAAATGNAAAACCGAACTGANNANCCGAAANTCGCCTAANACNGCACTGAATTGNTTTTTGCCGGAAAACACTTTGTCTGCCAACAAANAACCNTCNGCTACTGCGCCNGATTCCGTTATGGTAAACAGATCTGTTACATCCGTGGAATTGAGCACTAGCTGTAAGTTGGGTGGAATGCCGCTTACGAAATTAACAATAAACGTACTAGGCTTGCTCAATGAAACGGTCCCGTCTTCCGGCGCCTCAATTGTCAATTTTGTACACGCCGCAGAAAATAAAACTAGAGCGAGGAAAGCAATCCTCCATAGCGAAGTAATCATGGTTCTCATCCCTTGTGAAACGGATACCTTTAAAAATGTACCGTTTTCGTTATTATTTTTATCGATTTTCAGAGCCAGCTCTCACTACAAACAATGCTCTTAAAACGACTTCTTATTTTTATTTTCACTGCCGAATCAATCTTTTCAATCTTTTTAGAGCCGAACAACGCGCTCTACTTCTAACGTGCAAAATTTTCTATCTACTTAGACCGACAACTCTAAGCAACAAGTCTAGGCGCAAACTAAAGGAGACGCAATATATAGTTAAGGAAAAATCATGAGGAATCTAAACTAAAGCTAAACCTCTGTTTTTGTTATTTTTCTACGCTTTATATCCGCATCGTTATATGGAAAAATTTGCGTACGGTGGCAGAACCCTCTTCAGCAATTATGAACATTATTGCAATAATTTAGTTACGATAATGTATGCAAATAAATTCCATTTTCTTATTCGTTCAGTTTCTCTTTATACCCTGCTTTTTTAATTGCCTCCATCGCTTCCCGAGGCATGTAGTTCTCATCGTGCTTTGCCAATACCTCATCGGCCACGACGATGCCTTGTTCGTTGAGTCTGCCATTGGCGACAATTCCTTGTCCTTCTCGAAACAAATCAGGCAAAATCCCTTCATAATTAACAACCACCTGTTGCACCGTATCCGTAATCACAAATTCGACTACCAACCCAGTCTTAACTCGCTTAACACTATTTTCCAACACTAAACCGCCCACTCGAATCCGCTTTCCAATAGGGGCTTCGCCATTTGCTATCTGGCTAGGGGTAAAAAAAAGATTCAAATTTTCGGATAAGGCAAAAAGCATCAAACCAATACCGCCGGCGGCGCCAAATGCAATCATCAACACAATGATTAGGCGTTTTTTTCTAATGGGGTTCATACACTTTCGCTCTCTTTTTGTATATTGTTTTTTGAGTGTTCGGTTTTTGTGTTCTGCGTTATTGTGCTTTCTCTTTTGACACGGCGAGCGTATTCTTTCGCTAAGTTTCTTCTACGCTTAATGGGATAGCCTAAACTCGCAAGCAACACAACGGCCGTCACACCGTAGGCAGACCACACATAGGACCCATGGCTCCCCATCTGAACAAAATCTGAAAAGTTATCAAAGTACATGGTCTGTCCTGTATTATTTGGTTTTTAGAGACTGAGTTTTTAGAGACTGAGTAAGTAACACCTGCCCGACCCAACGACTGCGACTCTCGCGCTCTAAAATTTCACATCGCGTCACCATCATTAACAAGGTGGCGAAAAAAAGATAATATCCGATAATCATCACTATCAAAGGTATGAACATTTCCGGCGGCATCGATGGTTTATCGGTAATGGTAAATGTCGCTGGCTGATGCAAGGTATTCCACCAATTAACGGAATATTTAATAATGTGTAAATTCACCAAGCCGACTATGGCCAATACAGCAGATGCTTTCGCTGCTGCGGTGGCACTTTCAAAAGAGGCTTGCAGGGAAATAATCCCCATATAAAGAAACAACATCACCAGCATCGACGTTAAACGAGCATCCCACACCCACCAAGTCCCCCAAGTGGGTTTGCCCCAGATGGCACCGGTAACCAAAGCCAAAAAGGTGAAAGCTGCTCCGATCGGCGCAGCTGATTTAGCCACCATGTCGGCCATCTTCATTTTCCAAATTAACCCAATGGCGCCCGCCACTGCCATGATGACGTACACGGACATGGCCAAACTCGCTGCAGGCACATGGATATAAATAATGCGGAAGCTGTTACCTTGCTGATAATCTGCTGGAGCAAAGCCCAGCCCCCATACTGTCCCCACCAATAAACAAAGCGCGGCAGGTACCGCGACCCATGGCAAGATCTTACTGGTCAACTCATAGAAATACTTTGGCGAACCGAATTTATGGTAATACTCTTTTATAAAATCCCACACTTTTATAACTGGCTCCCTCTATTGATATCTTGTTTACTGAAAAACTCGTTTACGTATATCATCCTTCGTCAACCGCTCACACTAATTCGTAAAGCTGCCCCAATAGCAAAAGGCGCCAAGGTGATGGCTAACACTAACATCGCAGCTAAAATCGCGAGCTGCCCCTGATAGGGCATAGAATATATCGATGCTTGAACACACCCAGTCCCAAAAATCAAAATAGGGATATGCAAGGGTAAGGTAATCAAAGTAATTAATATTCCGCCCTTACGCAAACCAACCGTCAACGCTGCACCAATCGCATTAATAAAACATAAAACCGGCGTGCCCAATAATAAGCTAAGCAATAACACCCCTCCTTGCTCCGTACCAAGATAAAGCATTGCCGCCAATAACGGCGACAACAGCGTCAGTAATAAACCCGTGGTTAGCCAATGACTGATTACCTTCGCGATCACCAAAATAAACAAAGGTTGGGGGGACAATAGTAACTGTTCCAGAGTTCCATCCTCAAAATCGTGCTTAAACAACACATCAGCAGCCATCATCGTCGCTAACAAAGCCGCAATCCAGATTACACCTGGGGCAATGCTTTTAAGCAAGGCGGGTTCAGGACTCACCCCCAAAGGAAATAAAGAAACCACCATGATAAAAAAAAATAAGGGACTCACCAGCTCGCTCCGCTGGCGGTTTGCTATTTTTAATTCTCGCTTTAGAGTCGCCATAAAAGCCCGTGACAAACTCAGTGATTCCACCTCTTGCCCCATGCAATCAATCTCCCCTATCGATATCATTATCGTTAACTGCTTCAATAGAAGTAGTACTCAGCTGGATTTTCTTAAACTTGCCAGAGGTCACTTGCAGTGGGTGGTGGGTGGTTAAGATGACGATCCCTCCGCGCTCTGCATGCTCGAATATCAGCTGTTCCAATTCCACCACACCCTCCTGGTCAATGGCGGTGAAAGGTTCATCCAGATATCTCTACCCCGGTTTTGTAGATAGCCATGCTCACCTCCTCGGCATTGGCCTACGCGAAATGACCCTTAATTTGGAGGGCACACCGTCAATCAAAACACTGGTACAGACACTGGCTGATGAAGTAGCCAAA
>JAESQG010000385.1 GCA_016765265.1 Pseudomonadales bacterium
ACCATCATAATTCCCCACAANTAAAATNTACTGCAATTCAAATTAAAATTATTTTNCAACNNGCATNTTGTTCACGNTTTTTCTTAAATATTTATCAAAACTCACTAGATTTTCNGGNGCTATTTTANCGTGNTAAAATNNATAGNNNACATCTACNGACTCAAACATCCTGTAGTAAACNTNGCACNTGGGATACACATAATACGCNNTGACANTNAANCGCAAACGGTCTTCCCATNGGNGTTAAATAAAGNTTTTCTCGTGCTTTATAAGTAACAGTATGTCGGTCGAGNGGTNTACTTTTATCCTTATAAGGAANCCTGCATCGCTCTAAAATNTTNTCAATCATCTCGCATAGTCCATANTNTANTTTGGCNCTATGAAACGATCTTTCTNTACTTTCTTGGGCNTATTTTACAGTNGCATANTNTTTTTCATCAACACGAANAAAACCGAAACTCTNTAACTCAACGTTTCCAATAATNTCNTCGCCNTTTCGAAACCGGTANCGAACNGGCGGTCGAATNTATGGATTGCTATAGCAACCGAGNGGTTCAGATGATGTCGTTGACTTTGGNCTAGCACTTAAATTTGCGGTAACGTAAANAGGAGAATCCTNTAAATATCGAAATANTTCATTTCCAAATTTAAAATAGGTGNATCCTGATTCTTTGTCATCGCACAAAGAAGGGTCGAGCGGTATAAATTGATCTGTTNCTGCAAGNGCCAAAGTNGATAGNAATGGNANAATTAATAAAATGGAGATTAGGTTTTTTTTCATTTTTTACACTCACTTAGATCAATCATACTGTGTGATAGGAGAATNTTTTTAACGATGCTCCTATCTTTCACCCAAACTCTCCCGCTTATACCGCAGCAACGGCGACAAAAAGTACTCGATCAACCGTCTCTTACCCGTCTTCATTTCAACCGACACCGACATTCCAGGTGAAAGCTTCACCCACTTATCACCTACCTGTAAGCCATCTTCCAGCAAGCGAATTCTTGTACTATAGACCAAGCCAAAGTTTTCATCTTGAATGGCATCATCTGAGATTGTTGTTATCTGGGCATCAATAAGACCAAACTTGGTGAAGTTGAAGGTGTCGATTTTCACTTCCGCTTTTTGGCCCTCGTGGACAAATCCTATATCCTTGTTAAGGATCATCGCTTCCACTTCCATTTGACTGTGTTCCGGGACTATCACCATCAAAGGCTGTGCCGGTGTGACAACGCCACCAATGGTATGGACGGCAAGTTGTTGCACTTGACCGCTGATGGGTGCGATGATTTTTTGTTGATGGACACGTTGCTCAGCTTTAATCAGTTCTTGTTGAAGCCCTGCTATCTTCAGTAGAATTTCTTGAAGTTGACTAATGTTATTTTTGCGTTGCTCAAATACTAATGTATCGATCTGGGTTTCGGTGGATTGAATGGCCGCATCCAGTTGTTGCAAGCGAGCTAGTTGCACTAATAAATCCTGCTCTTCCTCAATAAGCTGTTGTTTGATTTCGAGGTATTGCAACTTGGAGCCGTATTCCNTTTTAACCAAATCTTCATACGCCTTAACCCGTTCGTTGAGGACGGGTAGCACTCGACGTTTTTTGGTTATTTCCGCCTGCGTCATAGCCTGTTCAGCGCGCTGTTTCGCTTTCTCGCTGTTTAAAGTACTTATTCGCGCGCGAAGTTCTGCTTTCTGCTGGGCAAGCAGATTTTGATGAGTGTGGCTTAATGCCTGTTGGTTGAGGGTAGTGTCATATTCAGGCTGCAAGAGCTTTCCATTCTCAAGCCAGTTGTCAAACGCAATAAGCCGATCACTCATTGCGATGCGTTCATTTAACTCGTGCGATAACTGATTAACATTCGCTTGTGTTTGGATAGAATCCAGAGTGATAAGCGAGTCACCCTGTTTGACGTTTTGCCCTTCTCGAACGTGAATCTCGATTATCTTTCCGGTATCAAATGATTGAACCTGTTTAATGTGTTCGCTAGGGATGATCTTGCCGGTTGCTATGGCCACTATATCGATTTTACCAAAGAAAGCCCAAATCACTGCGATGGTAAAAAGTAGAACGATTGCCCAGATAATTGCTAGTCCTGCAGGTGAAGCAGGGGTGTTTTCTACTTCAATAGCCGCCGGTAAAAATTCGTAAATAAGCGCATCATTGGCCGCTTTCTGTTTTTTGATTTTTTCACGATCATTAATAGCGCTTTGGTCAGGGGCCACTGCATTAATATTGGCAAGTGGAATTCCTGCAACAGATGCATCCTTCGTTGTATCGCTCATCAACTCCTCTCCTTCTTAATTGGGGTTAACGTGACAGAATAATTTGATGCCATCTGTTCAACTTGGTCTTTTTCCGCAGACTTATTAGCGCCTTGAAGAGCGTCATCCGGATTTGATTCCGACCCATCTGGATTATTTGGAGGTGTTGCAGTTGATTTTTCGCCATTGGAATCGATAGACTCATTCGTTGTCACAAACTTAGCGTCTCGAATAGAGGGGATATGATTTTGATAGTTGTTTAGTTTCGCGTAATAACCGTCTTGGGCGAGCAAATTTTCATGATCACCCGACTCTACTATTTTCCCCTTATCAATCACTATAATGCGATCGGCCATACGCACAGTGGATAGTCGGTGGGCAATAATGAAGACTGTTCGACCTCGACATATATGGCGCATATTATTTTGAATGACTCGTTCAGATTCATAATCCAATGCACTTGTTGCCTCATCAAAAATTAAAATCCGCGGATTAGTAATCAAAGCTCGTGCAATCGCGATACGCTGTTTCTGGCCGCCGGACAAGGATGATCCTTGCTCTCCCACAATGGTATCGTAGCCATCAGGCATCTCCAGGATAAACTCATGAGCTCCGGCGAGCTTAGCTGCCCGCATCACCGCATCCATGGATTGACTAGGGTCAGATAATGCGATGTTGTCTTTGACAGTGCGGTTGAACAAAATATTTTCTTGAAGCACCACTCCAATTTGACGACGCAACCACGCGGGTTCTACTTGAGAGACATCCACCCCATCAACCAAAACTCTGCCGCTTTCTGGTACATAGAGTCTTTGAATCAGTTTAGTCAGAGTACTTTTGCCTGACCCCGATCGACCAACAATACCGATGATCTCCCCAGCCGCAACCGACAAGGATAAATCCTTTAATATTTCGGGTCGATCTGGCTGGTATCGAAAACTAACATTATCAATTTCGATCCGACCCTTAATGCTGGGAAGACTGGTTCGATTTGGGTTATGACTCGGCTCAGCCGGTGTATTGAGGATATCACCTAGTCGATCTATTGAAATACTGGCCTGTTGGAAGTCTTGCCACAGTTGCACCAGTTTTAATATCGGGGCACTTACCCGACCGGCAATCATATTAAAGGCAATCAGCTGACCTACGCTGATGTCCCCTGAAATCACGAGAGTTGCACCCACCCATAAAATCAAGACGGTGACTACCTTGTTAATCAATCCGGCTGTTTGGCTAGCGATGTTTCCTAAATTGTTGGCTTTAAAAGTGGCAGAGACATAGGCGGCGAGCTGTTCTTCCCAGCGACGCTGCATCTGTGGCTCCACGGCCATGGATTTAAGGGTTTCAACTCCCGAGATTGATTCTACTAAGTACGCCTGGTTTTCAGCACCGCGTTTGAACTTTTCATTCAACCGGCTACGTAATATAGGCGTAATGTAAATTGACAATATAATGTAAAAAGGAATTGAGCCCAGTACGATCCACGTTAAGGTCGGACTATAGAAATACATGACGGCAAAAAAGATAACCGTGAAGCCAAGATCGATTATTAGAGTTAGCGCTGAGCCAGTAATAAAGTCCCTTATGGTATCTAGCTCTCTCACTCGTGCCACTGTATTACCGACTTGGCGAGAATGAAAAAATGAAATGGGTAAATGCATTAAGTGATGAAACAACTTGGCGCCCAAGGTGACATCTACACGATTGGTTGTGTGTGAAAACACATATGTTCTTAATCCGCCTAATACTATATCGAAAACTGATATCACCAAGAGACCAAAACACAGTACATCTAGAGTAGTGAGTCCTTGATGGACTAGCACTTTATCGATGATGACCTGAAAAAATAGCGGCGTGATCAGAGCAAAAAGCTGAATAAAAAACGAAGCGACGATAACTTGTAGCAGTATTTTTTTATATTTTAATATTGCTGGGACAAACCAGCTGATATCAAATTTGTTTGTGCCCCCAGGCAGAACTGATCTTTTGGTCACTAGAATCAACTCTCCGGACCACAGTTGTAGAAATTCATCGAAGTCTAATATGGTTGGGGATTTATCACCGGGATGTTGTATCAGTACTTGTTTTCGAGTTTCTTGATTATCGTCGGATATTTTTGCGAGTAAAAAATACTTACCCTCTTTAGTTTTACCAATGGCAGGCAGCGCTATTTTCCCAGCTTTTCAGGTTTAATGGTTAGCGATCTTGCTTTTAACTTTAAATGCCTAGCAGCAATTACAATTTCTTGATCTGACCATTCTTCATTGTGACTTCCATAATGGTGAGCAAGTTGGCCCGCATCAGCAGCAACCTGATAAAAGCGCGCCATCATTACTAAACTCAATAATCCAGTGTCGATGGATGAGTTATTATCGATCGATTTAGGCTCTGTTTTTTTCTCTATTTCTGTCACGAAGAATCCTGCTAGTACAACGGAAGGGCGCGGAATGTATCACATTTAGCCTATTGGGGCTATTATCTATACTGTTTTTGCATTTCAATGCCACATATTTGCCCAAATGATCTTTATATGATCAGCTTGATTGTGTCATCGAAATATACGGCCCAAGCCTCTTTGCTAATTA
>JAESQG010000386.1 GCA_016765265.1 Pseudomonadales bacterium
AATTTAATTTCGTTGACTCCGCCCTCGTAGGGGCTGATTAATGCATATTCGATGGTNACAATACTGCTGATGTTTTCAGTGGCAAAATCNGTTGCNNCGCGAAACTCAACTTCGGGNGCAAAAAATTCAACNAATTGATCATTGATTTCATTTCNCGGTATAAAGCTCATTAATAGAATACAANCNCCACTTAAACCCCAAAATAANGGCTTTCGATTTTTGATAACAAAAGAGGACAAGNNTTCCATNATTTTTAANTTCATGGAAGTNCTGTCTTTGCTGGGAACCTTGAAAGGTATNACTGCCATAAANGCCGGTAAAAAAGTCACTGATAATATGAAAGCAATGGCGACGCCTGTTGCCACTACATTACCGAGCACGGAAAAAGGAGGGACTTCGCTAAAGTTCATGCTTAAAAAGCCTACCGCAGTAGTCAAGCTTGTTAAAAATATCGGCATAATGTTAATGCTCATGCTCGCCTTTATGGCATCGTCGCGAGAAAGCCCGTCACGTAGTGCAAAAAAGAAACTCACTAAAATGTGAACACAGTCAGCTACTGCTATTGTTAAAATGATAACAGGTGCGCAAGAGGATGGGCCGCTTAAAAAAGAACCTGCCCATCCGAGTAAGCCCAGGGACGAGACCACGGTAAATAAAATCACAATTACCGTAGCTAACGTAGCACTGTAGGAGCGAAGCAGAATAGCTAACGAGATGACAATAATAAGTCCCATTAGCGGGATCAGTGACACAGCATCGGATTCAGTAATTTCAACAGTGGCAAAGTTCCCCATTACCATTCCGGTAATATAAATGTCTATGGCAGGATTCTGTTGGCGAAATTTATCGGCTAACGCTCTTACTGATAATGCTATATCTTTTGTTTCGGATAATGCTTCACCGGGTAAATTCACGGTAATCATTATGTTACTCACTTTGCCATTTTTCGAAATTAATCTATCGACTAACTGGATGTCGNTTAAGGCGATATTTTTGATTTGATCTACTTTGGCGTCACTAAGTGTTCTTGCATCTTCCACCAAAGGAGCAACATTCAGTTCATCATTAAGGGCCATTGTGTGTTGAAAATTGGTGATGGAGTCTACTCGGGAGACAAAAGGAAGTGCCCAAGCTTGGTTTGTTAATTCTTCAACAAAAGATAAAGTGTCCTGATTGAATAGATCACCTTGCGAAGGAGCAATGACCAATAAAATCACATCAGAATTGATATAGGTTTCCTCCATACGATCAAAGTCATTAACGTAAGGAGCGTTGTCTGGAAAATATTCACGGAAATCTGATTTGAGTACTACGTATTTAAGCCCGTATCCTGCTACCGCCACAGTAAAAATGGCTATGGCGATAACGGCCCATCGTGCATTGATTATAAATGAGGTCCAACTGTTCGT
The DNA here is from genome assembly GCA_016765265.1 of Pseudomonadales bacterium. Taxonomy (GTDB): domain Bacteria; phylum Pseudomonadota; class Gammaproteobacteria; order Pseudomonadales; family DC-out160; genus DC-out160. The sequence goes on from JAESQG010000386.1 coordinate 1,410, forward strand.
CATTTGTATTTTTCCTTCNTATATTGATCGAACTTANGTTGCTAGCCTTGGGTTATAGGTGCCTCTTTTTTATCTAGCGAGTGTTTATTTATATCCTTCACAATTGTAGTTATAGAAGGAGAAAGTCGAAGAGTTTATTTCAAAAAATTGTTTTAAAAATTGTTTCAAAAATTATTTTTAGAGAAAGTATTTATAACTGCTAGAGGGCTAGTTGGTCGTATTGTCTACGAATTTGAAAAAAAATGCAAAAATATATTCTGCAAAAAATATTTATATTTCATAAAAACAAGAAACGGTTATTACCATTTTGAATACTTAAAATCGTTACGTGGCTCCTTAAAGTGGATGTAGCTGTAGTTCAAAACATTTTAGTTATGGTAAAGCCGGTTTTTAAGGCGTGAGAGTATAAGAAATGAATAAACTTAGGCAAAAAATGATAAGAGTCAAAGTTTAGAGATTAGAAAGTTGAAAAAATATCGTGGACATTTCTCCTTACATGTCCGTTAGTTTGTAAACAATAGGAAGGATAAAATTAAATAAAACGGGTTGGGTAATGTAAAAAAGGACAGGGTAACTTAAAAAGGGGCTAGGTAATTTAAAGAAAGGGCGGGAATTAACAAAGGTGGGCAATTTATAAGAATAGTCAACTTAGTATGTTTAAACGGTATCATTCAGCCTGGAGTTGTAAGTCCGCCATTGACACTTAAGGTTTGCCCGGTAACTGCATCCGAAGCGGGGGATGCAAAAAATGCGACAACTTCAGCGATGTCAGTGGTGTGGACTTCAAATAGCATACGTTTTTTTAGGTTCTGTATCATGCCTCCTTTTCCTTCATCGTTACTCTCTAGCTTTTCTGATCCCTCACCCCAACGAGGTAGCGCATCATAAATAAAACTCATGGCAACTGTATTGATTCGAATTTTATCGCGCCCAAATTCACGCGCTAATGCTCGCGTCATTTGCATCATGCCACCAGTGGCTCCACCTATCATGGACTCACCCACCGTAGCGGTGCGGCCTGCATCGGTGCCGATCATTATAATTTTTCCACCTCCTCTCTTCACCATATAAGGGTAAGCCGCTTTAACCGAGTGTATCCTTGTAAGCCAATGAGATGTTATGTAGCCCTCAATATCCTCAATATCCATGTCTTTAAAAAACTTAAATGACCTAGAATCACTGCTCGCACCGGCTCCGCTCACCGCTAAAATATCGATGCCACCATGATTCTCGTTTATCCGTTTCATCATGGCGGCGACTTCTTCGGGTTGGGTGAGATCTGCTTTTTCGAAAAAAGCTTTTCCGCCTAGCTCTTCAATCTGGGCCACAGTCTCGGTACCAGCCGTTATATTTCGACCATTAACAATTACCGTAGCCCCCAATGCTGCGAGTTTGATAGCAATGGCTTGACCAATAAATGCGGTTGCCCCAGTGACTACAGCAATCTTGTTTGAGAGTATTTTGTTACTCATAGTATAAATCTCATCATTAAATGGTAGGGAAAAAATGATACTGGTTTTATCGACGGATAGAAAGGATATACTCAATGCGAATGACACAGGGTATATGTTAAGCGTATTTTTATTCGTTACACTGCTTGATCTAAAGAGGGGGCTTCAAGATAACGACTAACGAACTCACTGATGTATTTATTGACGGTTATAGATTGAGAGCGATGGACCCAATGTTTGCCTC
>JAESQG010000387.1 GCA_016765265.1 Pseudomonadales bacterium
CTAATTATCAGAATTGCAAAATACCGGCGTCATATCACTGACGTACAGAGACACCATATAGGTTTTCGTGCAAAATCAACCACCTTAACTAGAAACCAACCATTAATAACTGGGGATAACATGCCACTGCTTCATTGGCTCAATAAAGACTCGACCACCAAAACCGCCGCAAATTGCGACTATCGACTATTGGAAGAAGTCCCCGAGCTTTCCTATGGAGAAAAGGACAGTGGGAACCTGTTGATACAGGGCGACAACTTAGAAGCACTGAAAGCCTTGTTACCGTTTTATGCGGGCAAGGTGAAGTGTATTTATATTGACCCACCTTACAACACGAAATCAGCTTTTGATCATTATGATGATAATTTAGAGCACAGTGAATGGCTTTCCTTGATTTACCCACGCCTAGAGCTGCTAAGAGAGCTCTTATCCGAAGACGGCAGCATTTGGGTATCTCTTGATGACAATGAAGTTCATTATTTGAAAGTGATCATGGATGAAGTGTTTGGACGAAATAACTTCATATCAAACAATATCTGGCAAAAATTATATACCGTTAAAAATTCGGCTAAATATCTTTCAGATATGCATGATCATGTACTTTGTTATGCAAAATCTAAAATTAATTGGCAGCGCAACCTATTACCTAGATCAGAAAAGGCTAACAAAGATTATACCAATAATGACAATGACCCAAGAGGTCCTTGGACTACAAACGCCGTACAAGCACGAAATTATTATAGCCTCGGTAGCTATGAAATAAAAGGGCCAGACTTGTCCAATACCAAATGAGTCTGAAGTATACCCTTGTTTCTAATACGAAATGAGTCTTAAAAGGTGAAATGAGCTCAATTCCTGTTCATGATCCATAGATGGAAACGATCATGAATGTAGATAAATTAACCACGATAAAATCCCTAGAGGATTTCCTTCAAGGCAATCAAGCTATCGCCTTTTCTGTGTTAGGCAACAAGTCTGAACGGTATCGGTTTATACAAAAGATACTGGTCAGGTTTCAATATATGACTTGCGTAAAAAATGATAAAGGCATAATTATTCGCTTTCTAATAAAGATCACTGGGTATTCTCGCCAGCAACTCACACGACTCATTTCTCAATATAAAAAAACCGGTCGAATCAAATGGGAGCCCTGTCGCAGCCACGGGTTTTCTCGTCAATATAAAGAAAAAGATATTCGCTTATTAGCAAAAACAGATGAGCAACATGATACGCCGTGTGGACATGCCATTAAAAAGATTTGTGAGCGTGCCTATCACATTTTTGATGAACTAGAATACCAAAACTTAGCGACAATATCCGTATCACATTTGTATAATCTAAGGGCCTCTACCGGTTATCAAAGACAACGACGAAACTTTACAAAAACTCAAGCAAGAAAAGTGGCTATTGGTGATCGACGAAAACCTCAGCCGAATGGACAACCTGGCTATATCCGGATTGATACAGTGCATCAAGGCGATTTAGACAAGCATAAAGGCGTCTATCATATCAATGCGGTAGATGAAGTAACCCAGTTTGAGGTGGTATGCTCAGTTGAAAAAATCAGTGAACGTTTTCTCATACCCATACTCGAACAAATCTTAGATTCCTTTCCATTTGAAATAAAAGGATTTCATTCAGATAACGGTTCAGAATATATTAACAAAACAGTCTCAAAATTATTAGAAAAAAACTTAATTGAGTTTACTAAATCTCGCTCTCGCCAAACGAATGACAATGCGCAAGTTGAAAGCAAAAATGCTTCTATTGTCCGAAAACAATTTGGGTATCAGCATATTGAACAAAGATGGGCACAAGAGATGAATCAGTTTAGTTTGGATTATCTTTTTCCGTATATCAATTATCACCGTCCCTGTTTTTTTCCTGAAATAAAAATAGATGATAAAGGCAAACAACGAAAAGCTTACCCCTATGAAAGCATGATGACACCGTATGAAAAATTAAAGTCACTTCACGATTCGGAAAAATGTTTGAAATCTGGCGTGTCCTTTGAGAAACTGGATGAGCTTGCTAACAAAGTAAGTGATAATAAAGCGGCTCAAATATTGAAAACTGAGCGAGAAAAGTTGTTTAACCTAATCTTTGAACAGGACAAAAAACGAGCATAACTAAGTTGCCTGTTTCAGACTCATTTGTTAATTGGAAAATACTCTATTCAGAGATGAATTAGGTTGGTAAAAAGGTTAAGGAGCCATTCTGCAATAGTTCTTGGACTACAGCCCTACCCACCGGTTTTTCAATTAACGCTAACACGATTTTATTATCTATATGCTGTGTATCAGATAACTGTCTGGCCAACGCAATTTCAACTTCATAAGACTGGCCATCAACAAACAATATGCAACTTTTATCCTTTATATAAGCGAACCGTGAGGCTGGGTTTCGATACAATGGCTCCCCCGCTCTCAATCTATCTTGCCATGTACCTATATCCTCTTGAATAAGTTCAAGCTCAGGATATTTCGGCTCAGTAAGATACTGCCCTAACCAGGAAGCAACGAGGCTTTTATCACATATCCCTTTAGTGAGAATTTCTTGTATTGCATCAATGGTGGCTACTGAAATCTCACCTCTTGGCCCACCTAGAGATTCAGTGTTATCCCTGTAACGCTCATCATCCGTCAAGGTCTCTAACGCCTTGGTAGCGATACCGTCCACAACATCCCTGACACTAGGCGCGCGAAAACCCACGGAATAGGTCATGCTATCTTCCACAGAAATACCAGAGTGCGAATATTTTGCAGGAATATACAACATATCTCCCGGCTCTAAAGTAAACTCTAATTCAGGCGTGAAATCTTTCAGTATTTTAACGGCGATATCGGGAAGTAATTCACTTTCGGAACTACACATGGCCCCCACTTGCCACTTTCTGCGCCCAACCCCTTGTATCAAAAAGACGTCAAAAAAATCAAAGTGCTGCGACACCGTCCCACCAACGGGGGCATAACTCACCATGATGTCATCCAAACGCCAGCTAGGAAGAAAGCTAAAACTGTCCAAAATCTCCTTAATCTCTGGCACCCATTGATCCACAGCCTGAACAAGTAACGTCCAGTCGGATTTTGGTAAATTCGAATAGAGGGCATCGTCAAAGGGACCATGCTCTACTTTCCAGTGATTTTTCTCCTGGGTAATAATCCGTGACTCNACACTCTCCTCCAAAGATAAGCCTGCAAGGTCATCGGGCTCTAACCAAAAGGGATCACTGAATGCTTTTCGAACGACCGTAGGCTTTTTCTGCCAATACTCGCGAAGAAAGGGTTCAATCTCAAAATTATTTATTTTCATCAAAGGCCTGTCGGGATTTATAATGGTGTTGGGATTTATACCTAGATCTCAAACGCTTTGGGNATATTATACTTCAGGAGTATTGCTTTTGAATACTCACTCATTCGGAGGACTCAATAGACTCCTCCAAAAACACAGTTTATTCTTACGCTATGATAAATATCANCTGCAAAGCCGTAGTATGGAANGATGAAAAAGAACAACTTCGATNNATAAGAACAAAGGTTTTTATCGAAGANCAACAGGTTCCCGTTGAATTGGAATGGGATGACGCGGATCAGGATGCTCACCATTTTTTGGTCCATTTAGATAACGAACCCGTTGCGTGTGGGAGACTACTCCCTTCTGGGCAGATTGGTCGAATGGCAGTGCTAAAACCCTTTCGTAAAAAAGGCGTAGGCAGCAAGTTGTTGTTAAATATTATNAAGGCAGCTGNACAACAGAACATTGGCCCTNTATTCCTCCATGCNCAGAATCACGCGATTCCTTTCTACGAAAAGCTAGGCTTTCAGNTACAAGGCGATGAGTTTATGGATGCGGGTATTCCTCATCATGAAATGNTTATTCCTCAAAGGTAAGGTTTGATTCAANAATTGGAGATATAACGGGAAANAACATGTTNGATCTTAGTAGACTATTGATAGGTCTTACCTTGTCATTGGTAGTGGCTAAAAATATCGATTCAGACTTATGGTCTGGACTATTTTTTGTAGTATCAGTCCTAAGCGTCACGGGCTATATAAAAGCGACTGAATCTAGCGTCAAAAGACCCGAATGGGTATGGGTTCTTTTTATAGTATTTTCGCTCGTAGCGATCTCCAGCATCCATGATTGCTATCAACTATACAGAGGACTCATACCACTACCAGATAATATAGCCCTGTCTTCAAGTACCCAGTACTACATTGAGAATATTGCTGACTCAGTATTGCAATTAGCCGCCACAATCACACTGTTCCTTCGTGTTTCAGCTAGTCGTTGGCTTTGGCTAGCAATGGTCTTTTGCTTCTTTTTAAAGCNCATCTACTCATTGTTAAACGCTGACATTTATTACGAAAATTTACTTCCCCTAGGCTACGCAACATATATAATTTTTGGTGTCGCGCAAGCAGCCATCGCCTATTACGTATTCAAGCTAAAGCAATCCGGATATTACACCACCTTAGAGATTAAAGAAGAGGTGCCAACTTCAAGCGAAGAAAGCTGTATCGAACCTCAGAGACCAATTTGGTTAACCTTGGCACTGCTACTCTACGGTTTTTTTATTATCCCTCTTGCATTTATAACAATAACTTCACCGATGTATCTAAGTCAGTACGAATTCAAAATTAATGCCATTATAATTGGAAGCCATNCTTTGTTAGCCTTGTCGATATTCGGTATTTGGAAGCTTAAAATGTGGGGAATTAGNGCTGGTGTCATGGGCATNCTTTTGATTACTGCTAGGCTTGGCTANNTAGNTGAGTCATTTGNAATATTGCCGATTTTTATGCNGGGGTTGTTCTTGTACATATTCGTNTTCTTCTGGCTTAGAATTAATAAAGATAATGCTAGCTATGAGAATTAATCAATACCTAAAACGACCACAACATAATAAAACTCGGATAGGAATATAACAGCGTATTTTCCGGAAATTCAGTAATACCAGTGGAACCACTAACGCCGTGATTAATAGAATTACGCCGCCTTAA
>JAESQG010000388.1 GCA_016765265.1 Pseudomonadales bacterium
TTTCTGAAGTTGTGATGCCCCGGAAAAACATACTCATAATTAGTGCCGGCACGATAAATAAAAAAAGCTATAAGAAATAACACCCTATGCGAATAAAGCCGTGCGAAGCTTTAGGCATTGAACAAAGCTGATGTTAGAATAGCCCATGTTTTAAAGGTTACTCCTATTTTCACCCTTCAAACTTCGGTAAAAAGAGCTTCTCATGCGACAGTTATTTAATCCACAACTTGAATTAGGCGCCACTCCAATCGAAGAGATTAAATTTAATTCACGTTCACGAGATGACATCCCCCAGATCCTTCGCGGCCTACAATTTATCTATGGCTGTCCAGCAACACGCGACGCTGTCTTTGATGTGCTTCAACACCATATTGGTGTTGAGATCGATTTTGAGAACGGTCGCCCCGGTATGGATTTATGGGTGCTGCTGGTTTTGGGTACTTTACGCTTAGGTTTAAACTGCGATTATGATCGGCTCCATGACTTAGCCAATGAACATAAAACGATTCGTGCGATGCTAGGCCATGGCGGTTGGCAAGATGAATATTTGTATGGTTTGCAAACCTTAAGAGATAATGTTGCGTTACTAACTGAAGAGATGCTTAAGGAAATTAATGTGCTTGTCGTAAAAGCAGGACATGGCCTTGTTAAAAAAAAAGACGACGATGATGTGCTCTTAGCTCGTTGTGACTCATTCGTTGTTGAGACCCACGTCGAATATCCTACAGATACAGGCATGTTATGGGATGCAACGAGAAAATCCATTCTTCTAACAACGCAGCTTTGCCTACTGCACACTATAACGGGATGGCGGCAATCGGCTTACAACTTAAAGCGTTTGAAAGCGCATTGGAGAAAAGCCCAAAAGAGCAATCGATCGCGTCAAGCCAATGCCGAAGAGAAAAAGAAAAAGGCACATAAACGGTATCTTCAACTTGCGCGTCAATATTTTGAAAAAGTACAAAGCAGCATTGGACACCTAGAAGAGACAAGCCAACATCTATCCCCGCAAGCATGGTCACATTTACAGGAGGAGCTTGAAAAAGTAGGCGGTTTTCAAGATTATGCTGAACTTCTAATGGGCCAAATAGAGCGGCGTGTTTTAAAGGATGAAGTTATTTCAGCCAAGGAAAAGATCTATTCTATATTTCAGCCGCACACTGAATGGATAAGCAAAGGTAAAGCAGGAGTCTTAGTTGAGTTAGGCCTAAAGGTCTGTATCATGGAAGATCAATATCAATTTATTTTACATCATCAAGTGATGGAAAAAACCCAGGATGTTGATGTTGCAATATCGATGGTGATACAAACGCAAGAGAATTTCCCTTCACTCAATTCATGCAGCTTTGATAAAGGTTTTCATTCCCCCGCTAACCAGACGGGGTTAACCCAGCACTTAGATCAGGTAGTGCTTCCAAAAAAAGGACACATTTCCTCAAAAGAAAAAGTAAAAACCAATGCCCCGGCATATAGGAAAGTGCGCCGTCAACATTCAGCAGTGGAGTCCGCCATTAACGCGTTGGAGCAGCACGGCCTCGATCGTTGTCCTGACCATGGTATTGATGGGTTTAAGCGTTATGTTGCGCTGGGTGTATTAGCCCGTAACTTGCAACGTATCGGTGCGATACTGACACAAAAAGAGCGCGAGAAGTTGAAACGAAAGTGGCCGCGTGAACCTTGTCGCCAAGCGGCCTAGCCCCACTCAAATCAATTGCGTACATCATGATTTTCACTAAAGATTAAGTGTTAGGAAAGGCTGCTGAATCGCAGTCAGAATCGATCAATATACAACCTAATAAAGACCGGGCGGTCCCTATCAACTTCCTTCAATCGCGTTTAAATTGAAGCAGGAGAACATCAGTTGATCAGTTCTTCTCCACTTGAGCTAAAAACACGGGTTTCCGTGCTGGCACTAAATAGAGAAAATAAGGCGGCATTTTATTCGTCGTATGATCTATCTTCAAAATAGCTGCGGATTTGGATGCGTTCATGGTAGTAGGTCTCGAATTGTACCGTCGTCAATACGATGCCAATCAGCCGGCATATAGAGGGTTGCCAAAAAATAATTCTGTTCTGTGCTACTAACTAAATGTTCATGCATGAGCAACATTATTCACCGTGTCTGACAGTTGAAAGGCTTCCTGCACAGCCTTAACTGATATGGGTTTCGCCAATACAGCATCAGCACCCAATGCCAGTATTTTATTAACTCGAGACTGTCGACAATCTCCCGAAACGGCCACAATCTTTATGTCGGCTGTCTGTTTTTGATTTTTTAGGGTTTCACACAGTTCAAAACCGCTTATCCCCGGCATATTCAGATCTAACAAGATGCTGTCAGGTCTAAATTGATGGATCTTATTGCCTGCATCGAAACCACTGAATGCTGTGTCACAGCTCAGATTGCGGTACTGCTCAAAGAACTCGAGCATCAGGAACACAAAATCTCTATCGTCATCAATAATTAGAATTCTTCTATCGTCTGTCAGTGGCAGCAGTGGTTTCACCTCTCGCTCCTTGATAAACGACTGAAGATCACTGAGGCAATAACGGCGATGACCACCTGGTGTTAGTTGGGCTTTAAGCCAGCCTTTCTCCACCCAGGTTCTTACTGTTGCTACACAAACACCAAAGTGCTCCGCAACATATTTTGCTGACATTAGTTTTTCAGGGTCGTCCATAGTATGCCCTTACCGCAGTGTTTACCCCTTGGGATAAACAGGCGGTTGATGTAGTAGATGTTGATGTAGTAGATGTTGATATTTACGAATTTTCGCTTTTCATGTTTTAGGTATAGCTTTCATAGTTAAGTTGTAAAGTAAGAGGGATAGAATGAGGGCTAAAAGAATAACAGGGTCATTATTCATGAAGACTCTTATTTTAATTAACCGTTTTAGCTAAGTGAACCGATGTTCTTTTGTTGTCGACTGGCTATCGTTGTTAACTGGCAACCGTTGTCAAGTGCTTAGCGTTGTAAACGGCCTATATTCTTGTAACAGCCCCTGCGGTGTCCTTATTAAGTTCAGCTATTAGCAACAAATACTGTTCCTCAAATTTAGGCCATATTAATTTTGCCTCCTCTATATCATGTTGCTTGCCAGCAATCTCCACCGCATTAGCCAGCTCACCCATGTGATAGGCTTTAAGGTTTGCGGTAAGGCCCTTTATACTGTGCGCTATTTCTCTTACTTCTTTGTCATTCTTGCATTCAATTGCTTTTTTCAAACTATCCATGCGTTGGGGAATATCGTCTAAAAATAACGTTATTAATTTTTGCATTCGTTCAGGCTTTTTAACATATTTAAGTAAAGCGACTTGATCCCAGACCAGAGGGTCGGAGGCTGATACGCTGGAAGTCCCGCATCGCTCTATTGCTGTAGTTTTTAAAGATCCTTTATCTATTAACAGTTGTTCTAAGGTTTGTTCTAACAATTCCCTATCGATAGGTTTCGAGATATAGGCGTTCATACCTGCTGCTAAACATTTTTCCCTATCGCCTTTCATAGCATTGGCGGTCAGTGCTATGATTGAAATCGCTTTGTGCACCTCGCCGCCTTTCCCTTCGCGGATATTCTGAGTTGCTTCGTAGCCATCCATCTCAGGCATCTGGCAATCCATTAGAATGATATCGTAAGGCTCGGTTAAGGACGCTGCCATCAGTTGATCGAGAGCTTCAATTCCATTGGTCGCGACTTCCGCTTTTAAGCCAAAGTCTTCAAGGATACCCAACGCCACCACTTGGTTCACTGTATTATCCTCGACTAATAGAATCCGGGTATCGGAATTAACCGTTTGATGTCGTATATGATGTTGCATATGCCCGGGGGTTGAGGTCGGGGTCGGGGTCTGTTGCCTGATGCTGGAAGTAGTCGTTTCTAGAGTGTTTTTATCCAGAAACATACTTTTAAATATTTGTAAAAGACCTCTGTTAGTTATTGGCTTTCGGAAAGAGGTGGAGAACCCTAGATTGATATAAAACTCTACATTCTTTTCTTCATTCAAAGGAGTCATCAAGACCATTTTCATTTCATTAAAGCGATGATCTTGACGAATGTTTTTGCCAAGATCTACACCGCCCATCACTGGCATTTCCTTATCTAATAACACCAGTGAAAAAGGTGTGCCTGCTTGTTTGAAATGTTCGTCAATGGACTTCAAAGCGGCACTAGCATCTGCAACCACTACTACTTTAGCCCCCCAATCTTCCAGCTGGCGGCTTAGCACTTCACGATTCGTACGGTTATCATCAACCACAAGAATATGCTTATCGTGTAGATCTAGCATCGGTTGTGCTGACAGGGATTCTTTATTGATGGGCATCTCAAGAGAAAAAATAAATTCTGAGCCGTGTCCGTATTCGCTTTTAACCGTGATCTGCCCACCCATCAGATCAGTGAGTTGCTTAACAATAGCCAAGCCAAGTCCAGTGCCACCGTATTGCCGAGTAGTGGAAGTATCCGCCTGAGTAAACGAGTTGAATAGGACATCAATATCGCCCGGGCGAATTCCAACACCGGTATCGATGACGCTACATGAAAAAGCCACTGTTGAGCTCGACTGTAGACTGGACTTCGCCCGTAGGACCACCTCACCTGACGTAGTGAATTTGATTCCGTTACCAATCAAGTTAATAATAATTTGTCGAAATCGACCAGGATCTCCTACTACAACGGAATGTTTTAACTCATTTAAATCGAGTATCAGTTCGAGGCCTTTATCTTCTGCTTGCTGCGCCATACTTTCAGCGTGATTACTTAGCTCATCTCGTAGATCGAAGTTCACCGTCTCCAATTCGAGCTTCCCTGCACCGATTTTTGAAAAATCAAGAAT
>JAESQG010000389.1 GCA_016765265.1 Pseudomonadales bacterium
TTAGTTTTCCATCTTCCATATTGAACACTTTATCTACTCTTTTTGCGAAGCCCAAATCATGGGTTACGATTAAAAAACTCGTGCCTAGAGATTCATTCAAATCCAGCATCATATCCTGAACCTGCCGAGCAGTATTGACATCCAAATTGCCCGTAGGCTCATCCGCCAAAATACAAGACGGCTTTGTCACCATCGCCCGTGCTATCGCCACCCGTTGTTTTTCGCCACCGGACAACTCTCCCGGCTTATGACTCATACGCTCCGTCAACCCAACCCGCTCTAGCATTTCATATGCCTCACGTTTCGCTTGCTTGGTTGCCATTTTGCGGATGAGTAAAGGCATTGCCACATTTTCAATAGCTGAGAATTCTGGCAGCAAATGATGAAACTGATAAATAAAGCCAATTTGCCGGTTGCGAATATAGCCTCGCTCAGTGTCAGACAAGGCACTGAAATCTCGCCCCATCACTTGTACAGATCCTGCCGTGGGTGGTTCCAATCCACCTAACAACTGCAACAATGTGGTTTTGCCTGAACCCGAGTTACCTATAATAGCGGTGAGTTCGCCGCGCATGAGCTGTAAATCCACGCCATCCACTACTGTAATGGTTCGAGGGCCTTCTTCAAATCGCCTCACTAATCCACGACATTCTAAGACGCAATTGGCCTGCTCCCCTACGCTTTCGCTATTCATAGCGCAGCGCCTCTGCTGGTTCAGTTTTCGCAGCCCTAGAAGACGGGTATAAGGTGGCAAAAAAACTCAAGAGAAAAGCTGAAATAACAATAAAAATAATGTCATTTAATCTGATTTCAGTGGGCAGATAATTTACAAAATACGCGCCAAACAATTGCAAACCAAATTTCTCCTCAATCCAAGCAACAGAGTCCGTCAAGTTAAGCACAATACCTAAACCCAACCCCGTCCCCACAATGGTGCCAAACACGCCAATGACAATACCTTGCACCATAAACACCGCTCTAATCTCAGCGGGAGACATACCCAGTGTGCGTAGGATAGCAATATCCGTTTGCTTATCTGTCACTAACATCACTAAACTAGAGACAATATTAAACGCCGCCACCGCTACGATAAGAAATAACANAAGAAACATCATCGCCTTTTCCATNTGTATTGCGTCAAAAAGATTCCCGTGAGTTCGAGTCCAATTGGACTGGTAATAACTGCCATCGAGTCCATCAACAATGGACTTGGCCAATTGAGGAGCCTCAAAAATATCTTCTGTTTTTATCCGAATGGCTCGGGCCTTATCAGGGTGACGCAGTAACCTTCCCGCATCCTCTAAATGTATCACCCCCATCAAGTTATCCATCTCGGCGCCTACTTTAAAGATTCCCACAAGAGTGAAACGCTTAAACCTTGGTAAAACCCCAGCGGCGGTGACAGAAGCCTCCGGCAACACTAACGTCACTTTATCGCCAATTAAAGCACCCAACTGGTTAGCTAGACCTTGTCCTAGCACGACATTGAAATGTCCTGGTATCAGATCATCTAAGCGACCATCCACCATAAAGTCATCGATAATGGATACCTTTTTTTCATATTCGGGAACCACCCCTGTAATAAAAACACCACTTACTCCTCCCATATAAGTCACCNTGCCTTGCAATTGCGAAAAAGGCGCAGCCGCTACAATATCGGGGTTTGCTTCAATATCTTTTAGCAAAGTCTGCCAGTCCTCCAGAGGCTGGTAGGCGTGAATACTGGCATGGGGAATCATACCCAGGATACGATTTTGTAATTCTCGATCAAAACCATTCATCACCGACAAAACCACTATCAAAACGGCCACACCCAAGGTCAAGCCAATAATAGAGATGAAGGAAATAAACGAAATAAAGTGATTACGTCTTTTGGCGGCGGTATAGCGCAAACCAATATATAAGGAGACAGGTTTATACATGCGGCGGATTAAACCATAAAGATCTATCGGACACCATGCCTACACAATACACCTCGATGGAATAAAGACTGGTTATCAAATTTGGCAACCTCAGCTAAATCAAATATGTTAAATCATGTGGCACTCATGAGCATAATCTATGGGTCGTATATAGGACCTTAATAAGTGTATAGGGCCTTTATAAGTGGCGATTTACTGTACGAGCACAATAAATTAGAGAATCAGAGCCCATTTCTGCGCGGGAATACTATATTTAGAGAGTGACTATACAGCATTAAAAGATCGAATTTCAGGTAGCAAAAGGCGCCATACCGTGACATCAGCAGGCAACGACTCAGAAGATTCAAAGGAAAAAGAAAACCAAACCGACAGGCGTGGTTATTATCGGCTGAAGGACCGCATTACACTAGATTATGAAAAACTGCCGGAGGACTGCAACGAAACTGACCCCTATTCTAGCGAGCTAAGCGTAGCTCCCCATTTAAAATTGTTAAGTGAATTACAAAAACTCGAGAATGAAAGCAACCACCTGCTACATCCGATCATGGAGCACAACCGTCAGGTAGGCCAGTACCTCAAATCACTAAGCAAAAGAGTTAGCTATATCTCTAATTTCATCACTACCACAAGTTATGGCACCCCACCTCATCCCACCCATGATGTCAGCTTATCCGAAGGTGGCGTGGCTTTTGATGCAGATGAAAACCTCGAACTAGATCTGTTGATACACGTCAAGTTAGTGCTGTTCCCATCCCTTACCCATATTGCAGCCATTGGGAAAGTCACTTACAGTGAACAACATAGCGCCATAGCGGGAAAAGCCGCCTTTAGAATCGGCATTGAATTCGAGCATATTACTGACGCTGACCGCCAGCAAATTGCAAAGCACATTATTCAAGAACAATCGAGACTCCGCAGAAAACGACAAACACTTTCTCCCAAATAGTATTATTTCTAGGACCTCTATATTTCTAGGACCTCTATATTTCTGGGACCGCTATTTAATAGGTTTTCCGCTAGCCATTTTGGATAGTCGACATTTTAATAATCATCTACACTATACCCAAAGCGGATAAGATTTAGGTATCATGCTGACGTTTTAAAGCAATAATGAGAGGCATCCATAATGACCATTAGCCATTTTTTTATCGTATTCGCTATCGGCTTGGCACTATCCGCTCCGCTCAATGCGGACGTTGTCACCATAGGCGTAGGCCAGCAAGCCGCCACTAAACAATCCCTCAGCCGCCCCCATAAAGGAATGGAAAAACAACAAGTGTATTCACATTTTGGCGATCCTATTAACCAAACAAACACTATTGGTGAACCGCCTATTTCTAGTTGGGTATTTGATGAATTCACCGTTTATTTTGAATATGACCACGTCGTACACACCGTATTACACGACTCCGAGTCCAAACCGATAGAGTGACCCCCAACCGTTAAATTGATCAACTTTCCAGGGGCATGAGCGCTTGCACGACATTCGATTGCCAGCAGAATGGGAACCTCAGGCAGCGATAATGCTGACCTGGCCTCATCAAGGAACTGATTGGGCCTGTAACCTGGAAGACATCGAGCAACTCTATAGAGAGTTGACCAACAAAATACGCCAGTTTGAGCCCGTACTCATTATCGCCGTCTCCGAGACTCATCGAAACTATATAGACACGCTTTTACATCATTCGACCAAAACAGATCTTTATCCCATTCACTATTGCTGCTGCCCGAGCAATGACACTTGGGCAAGGGATTACGGGCCTCTTTCTTTATTTAACGGTGATCAACTGATACTGCTAGACTTTGAATTTAATGGCTGGGGAGGAAAGTACGACGCAGCTTTAGACACTCAGATAAGCAAACACTTGTTGCAACAATCCACCATCCAATCATTGTCCACCTTACAGAATGTATCCGTTCAATTCAGAACTCACCACTACGTTTTTGAAGGCGGAGCCATTGACACCGACGGTCTTGGCACCTTGCTCGCTACCCGACCTTGTCTTTTAGCCAAAAGCCGAAACCCTAACTATACCGACACTGAAAACGAAACCTTCCTAAAAAAGGCATTGGGCCTAGACAGAATCTTATGGCTAGATCACGGCATGTTAGACGGCGACGATACTGACGGCCATATCGATACGCTGGCGCGTTTTGTTTCTCCGTCTGATATCCTTTATCAAGCCTGCGATGATCCCAGCGATACCCATTTTTCCGAATTTAGCCTCATGGCACAGCAACTGAAAGAGATGAAGCAAATCGACGGTGCACCTTACCAATTGACGGCGTTACCCTGGCCAGAGGCTTGTTTCAACGCTGAAGGCATTCGACTGCCAGCCACTTATGCGAACTTTCTTATTATTAACGATGCAGTACTAGTCCCCCTTTATAATGTGCCACAGGACGAGGCAGCCATAGACGTGTTTCGGTCCGTCTTTACAACTTCAAAAAAACAGATGACTGAAACAGGGACCCGAAAACGGGAGGTCATTGGCATAAACTGCCGGCCACTAATCGAACAGCTTGGTAGTTTGCATTGTATTACCATGAATATCATGCGACCTTTATCGAATTCCAACAGAGCAAAAAACTAAACTCATGGCCAAGAATACCGTTATCACCGTCGCCGCTATACAACAAACCTGTCAATCTCAAAAGCAGCACAACCTCAATCGTAGCAAAGACAAAATAAAGGCCGCAGCCGCTAAAGGGGCAGACCTCGTAGTATTGCAAGAACTACATGGCACCGCTTATTTTTGTCAATCCGAATCGCTAACCCCGTTCGACTTAGCCGAACCCATCCCCGGCCCCACTAGCCATTTCCTAAGCGCCTGCGCCAAGGAATACCAAGTGGTCATCGTGGGCTCAGTGTTTGAAAAAAGAAGCAGTGGCGTTTATCACAATACCGCCGTGGTGTTTGACAAAGATGGATCCTTTAAAGGGCTTTATCGCAAAATGCACATCCCTGATGACCCTGGTTTCCATGAAAAATATTATTTTACGCCAGGCGATCACGATAATATCGCCTTCTCACCCATAGCAACCAGCATTGGCAAGCTGGGTGTGCTGGTGTGCTGGGATCAGTGGTACCCCGAGGCCGCTAGATTAATGGCTTTGGCTGGGGCAGACATTCTCCTTTATCCCACCGCCATCGGTTGGGACCTCAACGACAACCACGATGAAAAACAAAGACAGCTCGATGCCTGGATCACCGTTCAACGCAGTCACGCTATCACTAATCATCTGCCCGTAGTGAGTGTCAACCGCGTTGGACATGAAGCTGACTCTACGGGTGCAACTAAGGGAATTCAGTTCTGGGGCAATAGTTTTATCAGCGGCCCTCAAGGAGAAATACTAAGCCAGGCATCGGATGCAGAAGAGGAAACTTTAATGGCGCAGATCGATTATTCCAGATCAAATACACTGCGACAAATCTGGCCGTTTTTCCGTGATCGGCGCATTGAAGCTTATGGAAACATCCTGAAACGCAGCCTTTAACAGGAAACCACTCTATGTATCCCTATCGAATTCAAGACCCAATGTATTTATACGGACACCGCGGTGCAAAAGCCGAGGCACCGGAAAACACCTTGGCTGGCTTTGAGCACCTACGCAGTCTCGGCATTCATCGCGTGGAATTAGATATTCGATTGTCTTTAGATGATGAACTCATTGTTTTACATGATCACACTCTGGACCGAACCACCAATGGATCGGGTGACATAAGGAAGCATCACAGTAATGAATTGGCGGCACTGGATGCCCGAAAAACCCATCCTCAATGGCCAAAGGCTACCGGCGTACCCACTTTAAAACAGGTTCTCGCTAATTGGCCCGAGCTTGAATCTATCCAACTAGAAGTGAAGGCGACAAAAGCCCCTATGTTACGCATTATCGCTCACAAACTTCATGACTTAATTGCTGAACTTGAGATAGAAGAACAAGCCATTATCACCTCAGCACACAAAGGCTTTCTGCAACTATCGAGAAAACTGTCGCAAGCACAAACGAGTTATATCGCACACGGATTTGTAGCGGAAAGATTCTGCCGCAACCCGCTAGGTATTATTCGTCGTTTACGTTGCCAATACCTATGTGCCAACTACAAACTATTGACCCCTAAATTAGTTAAGCAAGCTCACCAGTATGAAGTTTTTGTTTCCGCGTGGACAGTGAATACAATAGAGGAAGCCGAGCAATTGGCTAGCATGCACGTGGATAGTATTATTACCGATGCTCCCTCCTTATTTCTTTAATCTCGGTTTGATTAAATAATAAACCAACAGAAGGTTCTCCAACATAATTTTTATTTTAATCTACTTCCTTAGCTCCCAACTCATTGAAACTCGAAACATTGCTGCTATACATAACAGGTAGTCTCCAACTTAGTAACTAAATAAACAAAACCACCTAACGGGGCACAAGAGAATGACCCAAAAAACAATACTCTGGATGTGCGTGTTTTTGCTGTCCACATCGCTGATATACAGCGAGGACAGTTGGTCGGCAACAAATAAGAATTACGAAGAGAGAATCAACAAGCTAGAGAAGCAACTCAAAAAGCTGGCAAGAAAATCCACAAAACGCAACAGAGCCATTAACTCAAAGTTTAAGAAAGCTCAAGCGCGATTGAAATTTAATGGATTTGTCTCCGCAGGACTCTCTCGCTCTGATGAAGCAGCAGATAGCATTATAGGGGTCTCTGACCAGAATAACTATCTGGTGGATACTATCTTCGGTCTTCAAGTTAATGCCAAAATCAATGACAAAACCAGTGCAGTGCTGCAATTGGTGGGCCGAGGCATCGATGCCAATAACGTGCTCGCAGAATGGGGATATCTGTCTCATGCTTTCACACCCAACGTTACGGTAAGAATTGGACGATTACGGGTGCCCTTTTACGTGGCCTCAGAGTATATCGAAGTGGGTTATGCTTATCCTTGGGTCCGCCCTCCAATAGATGTCTATACGCTAGTACCCATCACCTCCTATTATGGCACGGACATAACGATGTAATTTTCTTTCTCTGATTGGAGCGGGAGCATTCAAACGTTTAATGGTGCTGATGTAGTGGATATCCCCGGTGTTGCTACCGTTGATATTGCACAAATGTACGGCGTTTACTTAAACCTTGACCGAGGGTCTTTTAGCTTTCGTATAGGAAATACCGTTGCCAAGTTAGCTATGGATGAGTTGCCCAACCTTGCGCCTCCGGCTGCAGTGCTGGTATCTCCGGATTATTTGGATTTTGTAGCGAACGTAATTCCTCTCGTTCCCGTCCTTGCTCCTGGTCTTGACATTTCTCTCGATACCGATGCTGAGAAATACCAGGGATTCCTAGTTTACCAACTATTCCTCTTGAATCCGACCACATTCCAAGGTGACTTTGTGGCAGCCGCAGACTTTTTACAAACGGAATTAAACTTAGACGGATTTAAAGTAGAGTTTCAGGATATAGGTTTTGGTTACGACGATGGTAAGAGACTAGCCAGAGCTGAAGCGGTCAAATTTTTTATTCCTGGAGAATATCTTACCGTTCACGCTCACTACCTTACCATAGGGCAGCGTTTCAACGAATTCCTCCCCTTTATACAGTACGGACATACCTATACAGCGAGCGGGGGTATTATATCGCAGTCTATAAGTAGTCTAATTCCCGCCATAGCCAACACTATAGGGTTATCTGATCGCTTCCAAAAAACATACTCCATAGGGCTGCGCTGGGATATATACAAGGGTATCGCCTTGAAGTTCCAGGCTGATCATATGACCAGCTTTAAGGGCACTGATGGGGGTTTTACCTCGAAACCCAGCAAAAACCCCAACTTACTCAGCATCGCAATCGACGCAGTTTTTTAAGGAGAAAAGCACATGAAAACAATTACCCTAAGCTTTTTACTTTTCCTGTCCCTCAATACTGCGGCGTTCGCAGGCATCGCCATTGTAGTTAACCCCGGCAATGCTATAAACGACGTATCTAAGGAAGACTTATCAAAAATCTTCCTTGCCAAGACCTCCACTTTCGCCAACGGGCAGAAGATTGAGCTTTTCGACCTTGAGGAAGGGGATGAACTCCGTGATAAATTTTATAAAGAAGTCACTAACAAGAGCGCCTCTCAAATCCGATCGTTTTGGACGCGGTTGATTTTCACCGGTAAAGGGACTCCTCCCGCCGTATTGCTAGACAGTGAAGAAATCGTAACCGCAGTAGCTGAAAGCACCAATGGCATCGGCTATGTGGACCTCGACGCTGTTAACGATACCGTTAAAGTGATTATGACTATTAGCAATTAATGGCATAATGACTTCACGCAATGAACCGCAAAGTACGAAAGGAAAGAATACAGGCCAGTAAGATCGAGCTGAGCGTACCACTCGAATGGCCCATTTATGACAATTCCGGCACCATTCTTTTTAAGTCAGGATCTCGGATCTACACCGAAGATCAATTAATGTTACTACTAGGTCGCGATGCCCATTTCTTAATTGATATCCATAAAGAGAAAATACGCAATCAGCATATCTTTCAACGTATTTTACACCTTATCACTATTCTAGCCCTCACCCTAGATGCAGTAACCCGAAAAAAACCCGATAGCAACCAACGGGTACAACAATGCGTTAAAATGATCGACGATATCTGCGAGGAGGATATGGACGGTGCTCTCGGTGCTATTCATCTTTTTCGTGATCACTCCAACGCTCTATTAAAACCTATATTCTCGGGGTTTCTCGCTAACATCATGGCCAGGCGAATTCGCTACCCCCAATCGCGAAAAGACGATCTTGTCACCGGCATGATCCTCTGTAATATCGCCTCGATGACCTATCAGGCTGAACTGGACGCACAAACTGCGCCCCTCAACAAGGTGCAATTAGAAATGATACACCAACATCCTGAAGAGGGTGTGAGAATCATTATGCAAGCGGGGATTAATAATACCAATGTATTAAAAACAGTATTGCAGCACCATGAAAGAAAAAACGGAGAGGGATATCCGCGAGGGGTGACAGACCAGGATATACACATGGACGGGAAAATCGCTGCGCTATGTGAGTTTTATGTGGCCGTAACTGGCAACAGAAACTACAAACCGGTGAAACAACCGAAAGAGGCCCTCAGCGAGATCTATGGCCAAGCTAATACCCAAGAACCCTACCTCTATATGGAATTTATCAAAGAGCTCGGCGCCTTCCCCCCGGGCAGCATTATTCGCTTAGCCAATAAGGAAGTAGCCGTCATCACTCGCAGACAAAAAAACGTGGTTGCTCCCATCGCGAAAGCCATACTCTCACCCTCAGGGGAGGTTTATACAACCGCTATAAAAAGAGATTGTAACGACGTAGAATTCAAAATTTTGGAAACGTGTAAACTAGATCCCAAAGTTAAGCTCGATTTGGTTACCCTTTGGGATTATCAACACGTAGACTAAAGTCGAAATAGTTAGGCATCCCACTTTACATGGAAAACCTCACCTTGCATTGCAAAAACTGATGAAAAGATACTCGCTATTGTTACTATTATTTAGCAGCACCATCCTTCTGCAAGGCTGCGAGACATTACGCTATTACTCCCAAGCCATTCACGGGCAATTGAAAATTCTCCAGGCGCGCCAATCTATCACAGAAGTACTAGCCGATGATTCCGTTAATGAGCACGTCAAAATAAAGCTAAACCTGATTACTGAAGCCAAGCAATTTGCAAAACAAGAACTCAGTCTACCCACCAAAAAGCTCTACACAAGTTACGTCCAATTAGACAACCCCTATGTAGTATGGAATGTATTTGCGGCGCCTAGGTTTTCGGTCTCCCCCAAAACATGGTGCTTCCCGATTATCGGTTGTTTGAGCTACCGGGGTTACTTTGCAGAAGAAGATGCACAGGAATATGCAACAAAATTGAGAAAAGAAGGCTATGACGTTTTCGTTGGCGGTATCGCAGCTTACTCAACATTGGGTTGGTTTGACGACCCGGTTTTGAGTAGTTTTTTTAATAGGCGCGACGAGTATCTCGCCGGCTTAATATTCCATGAGTTATCCCACCAATTACTCTACTTTGACGGCGACACCACATTTAATGAAAGTTTTGCAACTACGGTGGAGTTGGAAGGTTTAAAACGCTTTTTAGACCATCCACAAAAGAAAGCGCTTTATGACAACTATGTTACAAGCCAACATCGTCGCCAACAATTTATTAAGCTAGTGATCGTTTATCGCGATAAACTCGATAAACTATACCAACTAGCAGACAATGATGAGACCAAACTGGAAAGAAAAAAACAAATGCTTCTAACATTGAAGGCGGAATATCGTAGTTTGAGCCAGGACTGGCCCAATCCTGATATCTATAAGCATTGGTTTAACACCCAATTAAACAACGCGAAGCTTAATACATTGGCCACCTACCACAGTTTGGTAAAACCACTGCAAGTATTATTAGGTCAGCATCAGCATAATTTAGCCTCATTTTATAAAGCATGCCTAGCAATGGAAGACTGGGATCAACAACGGCGCCACAACTACTTATTTTCACTCAAATCAAACTAGCACTCAAATCAGACCAGCACTCCAATCAGACAGTCGTAATGATCCTCCCCGGTAAGCCCCGTAAGCCCCGTAAGCCCTTGAACCTAAAGACTAGATCCCAAAGTCTTGCTCCCCTAAAACAAGTCCCACTTACAGTCGGTAACAACACAACCTTAGAATGAGGGTTGACCCTCTCTTTAACTTATTTATACTCATTCGCACTAAAAAAGCATTAAATAACTATCACCATCATAATATTGGGCAGTCACAATAATGAGTAATATAGAGTTGGTTAAAAATCTTAGATTACTCGTCTCTTATCTAATAAGCATATACCTTTGCGTGCTTCTATCCGGCTGTGATCGGCCAAGCCCTGACTACCCTCTAGACACCGACAACACACGCATCGTAGAATCTCCAGGGCTTAATGAGCCCAGTCAATCTGCAAATTTTTCAACTTCCAATTCTCTGATATTTTCCCCTCTCGGTTTTCAAAAGAAAGGCTACTTCATTGACAGTGCCGTGAGCGGCTTACAATACAGTTCACTATCACAACACGGTATCACCGGAACTGACGGTTCATTTCAGTATACTGAAGGCGAGATTGTACGATTTCATATTGGGACAATTGAGATAGGTCAGGTGACAGGCAAGTCGTTAATCACCCCTTTAGACTTTACAACACAGCAATTTACAACAGACCAATTTACGACGGACCAATTTACACTAGACCAATTTACACTAGACCAAGAGGATATAAAACTCACCAACATCTTACAACTGTTGCAGACTCTTGACGATGATGGCGATGCAAGTAACGGTATCAACATCGCAGAGAATGTACGCCTTGCAGCAGCAGACTTAGTCCTTTCCGTTTCTATCGATGATGAAAGTTTCGTTGAAAATCAGGAATTATTAACCTTTATCGGTAGTGTTTCTAATACATCTAATTTTATTAGTGCAGAACAGGCTCTGAATCATTTTATGGAAACCTTGGTAGGCTTAGAATGAATTTTTATTTATAATTTATAACTGGTGGGACTTAGTCGAGGCATCTCGAATGAGAGTCTTGTCGAAAGGTTTTTGTTTATCCGAAGGCGGACTCTCCTCCTCGCACTTATCCATATCGCCACCACAGATTTCGCAGTCGCCCTCCAAACCTATTTTATTTAATCCACCGCATGACCCTTTTAAAGGTTTATTGGCAAAGATCACACCTACTGCCATCCCTAAGACGACTAATCCCATTACAAAAAATGTCACCAATATCATATTCATCTCTAGCACCTTCTCTTTTAAAATACTATGCTCAAAGCGTTTGAGGTTTAGTGCGTCAAGTATTGCTCGAAGTTCTTGGTCATTGACTCCATAAACCCAGCTTTCTCTTTGACAATAAAAAACACAGCCAAATCGTTTTCCTCAGCGACCACCATCCCTCTCTCTAAACCCATCACTAACAATGCCGTTGCCCAGGCATCCGCTCGCGCGGTACTTTGATCCACCACGGTGACAGAGACCAAGTTATGCTGCACAGGCTTCCCTGTGGTGGGATCGATAGTATGAGAGTATCGTCGCCCTTCTTTTTCAAAATAATTCCGATAATCTCCTGAAGTGGCCACTCCCACTCCCGACACATCAATAATCTTTTGCACTCTATTGTGGCTAACATGACTAACGAGGGGTGATTCTACCGCAATACGCCAAGGCTGTTGGTCCTGTTTAAGGCCTTTTGCCCAGACTTCCCCCCCTACTTCAATTAAAAAACTATTCAGGTTCAAACTGACTAGCCGCTCGGCAACTTTATCTACGGCATATCCCTTTGCGATGGCAGATAAGTTAACCGTAAGAGGCTTATTTTTTTTAATGGCACTGCGGCTGGGATCCAGCAACAGGTTGTTATAACCAATTTTTTGTAATGTGCGCTGTATCATTTCATCAGTAGGAATTACATCGCCAGTAACCTCAGTACCAAAACCCCAGATTTCAATAAGAGGTGCAACGGTCACATCAAAACTACCGTGGCTTAATTCACTTACCTTTTGAGCTAATTCCATGACCAAAAAAGTGTCTGCTGATACCGTAAACCAACCATGCTCCTGAAACTGATTAAACCGAGAGACTTCTGAATTTGCTTTATAGGAGGACATCAACTCATCGATTTGCGACAGAGTAGCCCACACCTCTTTTTCTATAAAATCTCGGTCTAACTCTTCAGGCGGTTTTATTATCTTTATAGTGTAGTTGGTGCCCATGATAGAGCCGCTTAGCACCCACTGTTCCGACTTATCAAAAAGAGAGCAGCTTGCCCCCAGTAGAATCAAAGGTAGAAGGATAAGCAGTCTTACAACTCGGGTAACGCTTGTAAAAAGGAGGTACTCATTTGGTCTTAACAGGATCAACCACCAAAATCATCAAGCAATATGTTATCTCGCTCTACACCTAGATCTTCCAACATTTTAATCACAGCAGAAGTCATCATAGGGGGGCCACACAAGTAAAATTCACAGTCTTCAGGTGCCGGATGATCATCAAGGTACTCTTCGAGTAATACATTATGAATAAAGCCCGTCAGACCAGTCCAATTATCTTCAGACTGAGGGTCAGACAGCGCCACCTTCCAAGAAAAGTTTTCATTCTCTTTAGCTAATAGATCAAACTCCTCATCGTAAAACATTTCTCGCAAACTGCGGGCACCGTACCAAAATGATATCTTGCGTGTGCTGTTTAATCGCTTTAACTGATCAAAGATATGC
>JAESQG010000390.1 GCA_016765265.1 Pseudomonadales bacterium
ATCGAACTTATCAAGTTTAATCTGTTCGATAACTATACCTACGAGAGTTATGTCAAAGGCCGAGGCGATAACCCAGGGTCCACCCTCAGTCGTTGGCCGGAAATGCGACTTGATCCCGATCATCCGGCGTATAAGAAAGTAGGTGGAAGTGGCTCGCAACAATGCACCGGTGAACTGATACGTCATCGTACATTGACCGGTATTTGTAACGATATCTTGAATCCCAAGATGGGTTCAACAGGCACTCTTTTCTCCCGCAATGTCCAGTTTGAAGAGACCTTCCCCAGACTGCAAAAAACAGATTTCGCCATCGCGCGCCACAGTGATTCCGAGAACGGCATCCGGCTAGCCTTGTTAAAGCCCGACCCACAACTAATCAGTCGAGAGCTATTCACCCGGACACAAAAAACGCCAGAGACTTGCAACCAAGGCAAAGGCGCCGTTGACGTAGATAAGTCAGCATGTGACTACCAGAAGGCCCCATTCTTTAATGTGTTGGGTGCATTCTGGATTCAATTTATGACCCATGACTGGTTTTCACACCTGCAGGAAGGCAGCAGCAAATCCGGTTTAGTGGAAGTGGGTTGCGAGTCGGCGGCACGATCCTTAGGGTGTCGGCCTGGAGATCGCCGCGAAGCAATTCTTGTGGCGGATGAGGGTGAACCGGAATCCTTTCTCCACGAAGGCAAAAGCTTTCTAAAAAGAGCCTATAAAACTACGGAAAATACCGTCACTGCCTGGTGGGATGCCTCTCAAATATACGGTTATGATGAAATCTCCAGTACGCGAGTATTACGTGACAGCAGCGACCCAGCGAAATTAGCCCAGCCTAAGGGCTACCTCCCCTTGCCTTCAGACTGCGAACCGCAATGTGCCATACAGCCTCAGTGGCAGGGTCAGGAGATAGCTGCATTTGCCGACAACTGGAATATAGGGCTGAGTTTTTACCACAATCTATTTGTGCGTGAGCATAATAAGTTTGTCGATGAGTTTCGCCGTTTACAACGTGATACTCCCCGTCTTGACTCAGGGCTACGCCATCCCCACGACCCAAAGCAAATCATCGCCTATGGCGAAGTGACAGATGACGATATTTATCAAGTTGCCCGGATGGTGGTAGCCGCAGAGATTGCCAAGATACACACCATTGAATGGACGACACAATTACTGTATGGGGAGCCATCATACAAGGCCATGAACGCCAACTGGTTTGGTTTGTTTAGTGCCGAAGAAAACGATGTCTCGATGGTGCTGCGTAAAATATTTAATCGCAACGAGATTTTCTTGAGTCGCGTCTCCGGCCGACTTGCAAAAATGTTTGGCAGTGAGCGTCAAAGTGGTGGGCACAAAACCAACGCGTTGTATTCAGTTCTTTCATCAGGTGCCGGTATATTCGGTCTAAACAATAAAAGGGAAGAAGGCATGTTATGGTGGAAACATGACGCTTGGGACCTTGCTAACCCAGAAGATGTGAACGGTGGCGTTAACCACTTTGGTTCTCCCTTTGATTTTCCAGAAGAATTTACCACCGTTTACCGTTTACACCCTTTGCTGCCTGATTTGATCGAGTTTCGTGACTACAAGAATCCTAATAATGTGCAGCTCAAGATACCTGTTATCAATGCCGTGCGTGGAAAAACCACCGAACAAATGCGTACACGCGGTTTAGAAAACTGGGGGCTAAGCATGGGTCGACAAAGACTGGGGTTGCTGCAACTACAAAATCACCCCATGTTCCTACAAAACTTAGAAATGCCTCATCTGAATTCCCCTAGTGGAAAACTGGATATAGTCGCCCTGGATATCATCCGTGATCGCGAACGCGGGGTGCCTCGCTTCAATGAATTTCGCCGCCAGATTGGGCTTACATCATTGCGGAGTTTCGATGACTTTATCGATCAACGACTACCGCTAGACTCCTCTGCCCGACAATCACAGCAAGAGGTAGTAAACAAATTGCGCAAAATATACGGCACACACCCGTGTGACATCAGCAAGATTATTACTCGGGTGCAGAAAAATAAAGACGGTGATTTTATTAACGATTGCCTAGGCCATAAACATGGCAGTCGAGTGGATAATATTGAAGACGTCGATATGGTAGTTGGCTGGTTAGCCGAGTATACCCGCCCTCATGGTTTTGCTATTTCTGAAACTCAGTTTCATATCTTTATCATCAATGCCTCAAGAAGACTGTTCAGCGATCGCTTTTTTACCTCTAGCTTCCGGCCTGAATTTTATTCCCATGCGGGTTATAACTGGGTGATGAATAATGGAACCTTAGCTGACTGCCCCTATACACTAGTAAAAGCGAAAGATGGAAACAAGGTCTGCAATGAGCCGGAGAAGTCGAACGGACATAAAGTCCGAGTGTCACCCATGAAGAGACTAATGATGCGAAATATACCTGAACTTAAGGATGAATTAATGCATGTGGTTAACGTGTTTGACCCTTGGGCCAGAGAACGAGGGGAATACTATTCGCTGGATTGGAAAGCGCGAGCCGATGCCAGTTCTGACCCGGCGTTTAATCGCTAGTATCTATTCCAAAACCAATCCAGTTAAGGATTGGCATTGCAAGGGATTAGTGTTGCATCTGGATCAATGTAGACTTCAGTTATTTGTTGGTAATCATTTGGGCCGATAAAAGCATACACTATATCAATTTCATCCGGTGCACAGTTAGTGTTAGAGCAGCTAATCGTGTAGGTGCCGCTCGCAATAACCAATGCATTTAGGTCAGGATCATAACGAGCTAAGAAATCTCCATCCGCTAAAGCTGTGTAGTCACCGGAAATGTATAATGTACTATTGCTTCGGATATATTCTTCGCTGGATGAGATATAAGCTTGTGTTAAGTTATTAAATTTCACTTTGGCATGGGACTCTACCTCCGCAAAGGATTCCAGCGTTGGCGCTAGTTCCGGATCGCCATCTACAGTAATTCCACCGTAAGAATATCCATCGAACTGTAACAGAGCAGTGAGCTCTGCTTCCGAATCAAAAAGGCCTGTAATTATCGGAGCGGTATAAGTGAAACGTATTTTTCCTCCGAAACCATCATCAATAGCATACCAGAGTCCCGCGCTTGTTTCGCCTACGGCTTCGATCTCACTCTGAATATGTAAAAAGTATTCATCCCATGCTGTTATCACTTCCGCATTAGTAAAACTATCAAGTGGCGCTCCATCAGGAACGGTATAAGTCGAAGTAAAACTATACTCTATACCAGCAGTGACAATGAGTACCTTTACTTGAAGGTTTTGATTAATAGGTATAGGAATAGATGTATCGAAAAGATCGCAACTCGTCGTTGGCTCAGTACCGTCAGTGGTCACGTAAACTTCAGTAGTGGTAGGGGGGACGATTAAGTTAACGCTACTGTTAGCGCTAGGAAGGTTGCCCTGAGGAGGATCGAAAGAAAGAGTGGGAGTAACAATAGGTTCACAGGACGTAGTCAACAACGCTATACTACCGATTAGAAGTATCTGCCTTGCTGCTGATTTACGGAAAATTTGAAATCCTAAATTACAAATAGTAGGTGCTGCAAAGTTTCGAAATTTCATTATTTATTCCTATTATTTTTATTATTTTTAGACGAAGTTAGAGCGACAGGTATACCCCTCCGGATCTATAAAACACCCCTTTCCTCTTTCTTCATCGTCTAATGTTAACATATTTAACTTCGCAACATTAACCCAATTCCATCGAGTCGTAACGAGTAGTGGTATATCCCCTAGGTTTTGCATTACAACTATTTTCATATTCTACTAGCCTGATACATGAATCATTTTAGCTAAAACACCACGAACATGTCAGTAATGCCACCAACAAAAAATCTAGAGTGTATTAGAAGCAGTAAGTTAACTTCGTGACAAAATCGTGACAAAATCGTAATAACTTAGTGATTAATTTGGGATGTCCTCAATTCATAATAAGGTCTGTTTAGCAATGAATGACATTAATTACAAAATCAGTCAAAAAAAGGATACCCATAATGAAGGCCAAACTACTTCTTAGTGCAACCCTATTAGGCCTAAGTGCCACTAACGCTAGCGCTCAGGAATTGACAATATCAGTGACCAACTTAACACAGGGAATTCATTTTACGCCCATTATCATCGCATCTCATGATAACAACACAACAATATTTGAATTAGCCACAACGGCTAGCACTGAACTGACAGCCCTCGCTGAAGGCGGTGATATCTCCGGTGTCAGTACAATGCTTACTGCAGCAGGTGCAGATGTTGTTGAAAACCCTGCAACCGGTTTATTAGCCGCGGCCGCTACCACTGAAACCAGTTTATCTACCAGCGCCGCTAATGGTTACCTTTCCCTCGCCGCGATGATGCTACCAACAAACGACGGTTTTGTTGGATTGAATAGTTGGGAAATCCCAACGGATGCAGGCACATATACCCTATGGCTCAACGCTTATGATGCGGGGACGGAAGCTAACGATGAGTTAGTGGTTGCTGATTCGGGTGCTCCAGGTGTTCAAGGCATTCCCGCCGCTCCGGCTGAAAACTCAGGTACGAATGGCACTGGCTTAAGCGATGCGCAGTCCAACGGTAGTGTACATGTACACCGAGGCACTTTAGGCGATGATGAGTTGACTGGAGGCGCAAGCGATCTTGATAACACTGTACATCGTTGGTTAAATCCTGTGGCCAAAGTAACAATCACAATTCAATAAGGGGAGTCACTATGTTGAATACCAAGCAGCTTAAGCTCTCAAAATTAATCGTACCATTGAGTGTCATCACTCTTTCAGCTTGTGGTGGTTCAGATGATAACCCATCTTCTGAAATTGACGAGTCACCCGCTATGTATACTATTACCGTCACCAATTTAACTAATGCCCAACCCTTATCACCCATTGTCGCATTGCTACATTCCACCGGTGAAATATGGCAAGTTGGACAACCCGCTTCAGCATTGTTGGAAAACCTAGCCGAATCCGGTGATAACTCAGGGTTTTTAACTGCTGATTTCGTCACGGTTAGCGCCAGTAGCGATGGTATATTGGCACCGGGGATGGAAGCAGAGCTGATGCTATCTACAAGCGATGAAAATGCCACACAATTTTCTCTTGCTACAATGCTGGTCAATACCAACGATGCTTTCTCTGGCCTAAGTAAAATTGACCTAACTGAACTGAGTGTCGATGACAGTATGGACTTTACGGTATCGGTATACGATGCAGGCACAGAATCTAATTCAGAAGCGGCTGGTACTATTCCTGGACCTGCTGATGGCGGCGAAGGTTTTAATGAAGCTCGTGACGATACCGATTTTGTCAGTTATCACCCAGGTGTCGTTAGCATGGATGATGGGCTCACCACTTCAGTATTAAATAATCAGCATAAGTTTGATAACCCTGCGATGTCAGTCAAGATTGTGAGAACGCAGTAAGTTATGACAAACATTTTATCTTAGTAAATCCCCCTTCTAATTTCACCCCACACTTTGAAATTAGGAGGGGTGATTTGCCCCAAGCTGAGATAATTTATTTTCCGAACAAAGGATTCGGCGCAACATTAAAGATTTGATTGGCTAGAAGTCCAAAGGCAATCCAAGATGCTGACTGAAACACTCATCCCGATGCTCTATCACAATAGGATCATAGCTACCAATAGACCAAGCCAATATGGCCCAGGTTTGTCTTAGTCCATCAGGCATTGGGTTTTGTTCGGTAGGTAGTGGTTCTAGCATATTGGAGAAATAAGACCAGTATACGTCGGCGGCAGTAAATTGTGTTCCCACCAGGTAATCTGAGCCCGATGCTTTTTGAGATGTGATGATCGCCGCCAAATCTGCCAGAAAACCTTCTACTTTTTCTTTCGTCAAATTAATGGTCTCAGGATTATACTGATAGTCTTTGTACATCGGATTTTTTTGTGTCCCTTCTGCACCGTGTGTTTGATAGGCGACATTTAGCATAAGATGTCGCGCATTCCAGGCTAGCCCGCCCTCCCCGGCGATCTCATTAATAAGACCGATCATCTGGATTCTTTGGCTACGGTCTGCGGGTATAAGAGAAGGACCTGAACCCAGCCTTTCCGCCAGGTCAAGTATTTCTAGCCAGCGTACCCGTGGAGCCTCATCTTCATGAAGCGCAATTGGCGCATTTCTATGGCGAGTCCACTCTAGCAAATCCAAATTGCGACCACCCCCTTTTTGTTCCACGGGAATAAAGTCAACATTATGTAGGCGAAATAAGGCTTTTGCCGCCTCACTCCAGGGACCAGGCACACTTCTGGTTAAAACTAATCGTAGTCCCGGTTTGTTTTTCGCGGCATCAACACTAAGATATTCCATGAACTATCACTTCCTTTTTCCATTAAGATTAGGCTGGGAACAGTATGCCATAGATCTTTCACTATTCCAGGCAGAGTTCATAGCGAAAGAATTGATTTATTATCGCCACAAATATTCAACCCCTAAATCGTCTAACCAAGCAATACCTTCTTTTTCCATTAACATGGCGATAGTGCATGCCGAGCCTGCGGTAACACACTGCTCAGCCTTTACCGTAACAGTTGATATGCCGGAGACCGGCCAGCCCGTTTTCGGCGACAGTATGTGACAATATCGTTTGCCATTAATTTCGATAAATCGCTCGTAGTTGCCACTTGTGGCTATCGCCTCATTATGTACTTGCATTGACCCCATTGGTTTTTTTGGATTTTGAGGGTCACGAATATGAATTTGCCATGGTTTTCCGTCAGGGTGTGGGCCTATGGCCTTTATATCTCCTCCCAAATTCACTAGGCCATAGCGCGCACCTAGATGGGAGCAAACATTGGCAGCACTATCGGCGGCATATTCTTTTACTATACCGCCAAAATCGATTTCCATATTGGGTTTGTTAAAGGACAGTAGGTTGCCATCAACACTAACAGATGCCCAACCGATATTTTCTAAGGCCTGATCGATTTCTGCAGCTGAAGGAAGCTTCTGTGTCGAGTTATCTTTGTTAAAGTTCCAAATCTTATGCAATGCACCCGCAGTGATATCAAATAATCCGTGGCTTTGTTCATAGCATGTATCAGCATAATGGAGCAGAGAAATAAACTCATCATCNACTTCAATNCTACNGCCACTTNTTGCAATTTNATTTACCTCATATAATAANTTATTAATTTTAAANCGAGANAATTTATTTTCTAAACGACTAATTTCAGTAATAGCAGCATGAATGACACTTGCACCTTGTGGTGCGTCAGCAGCATATAAACTGATGCTGCAAGGAGAGCCCATGGCTTTGAAATCAACGTGACAGAACCGTAGAGAATNCACTCTNGGTGCTTGGCCTGATCCCTTAGAAACTGANNTCAATCTGGGGAGNTCTCAGGCTGGAGGTAGTNTTTATTGATAACGGTATTGAAGTCAGACATCATATTTGGATGAAACTGAGAGCCTGATCTACGATTAATTTCTGCTAGTGCTCGCAACTCAGACCGCAAAAACAGACGATCTGCTCGCGTGTGTGTCAAACTGTAATAGCTGTCGATAATCGCCATAATCTGGGCACCTTGGCAAATTTCGTCACCCTTCAAGCCTTTCGGATATCCGGTGCCATCATTCCGCTCATGATGCTGGGAGACGATAACGGATGCCTCATCACTCTTCCCACCTGTCTGCAACAGGTACGCTCCCAATATAGGATGCTCTTGAATAAGCATGACCTCTTCTGCAGTGAACTTTCCAGACTTCAATAGGACTGCGTCGGGGAAAAATGCCATACCTAAATCGTGAGTGAGTACAGCAAGTTTTAACTGGCGTTCATCAACCGGTGACTCAAGTTGCTGGTTCAACAGTATGGCCATCCCCATGAGTGTTTTAGTGCGCCCGTTCCAGCTGGGCAAACGATCGTCCAGTAAGAGTGACAATGTCTCATAGGTTTCTAAATCTGAATCAATNTCNATCGACTCTATGATATTTNCCGTTGCTTGTTNNTCTTTNGTNACTTCTANCNCGCNGCTTGNATCTACCTGCCCTATAAATTCGGGGATAAGGCTACTGACNGCGTCTGCGATCCGGTCAGTGGGCAAAGAGAGTATTGCCGATACCCTTTGTTGATTATTCGTTAGGTGCTCCAGATCAATAGTGCGCAGATGTACCATGTCTTCACTGGTAGACACTACCTCATCCAAAATCAAGGATATTAACTCTCTTACCTCATCACTCAGACTCAACTTATGGTTGACAACTAATCCCACCAGTTGTTGTAAGGTAACCAAGTATTGGACCATCGGGTCCATTAGAGTTTGACGACAAAAGCCTTCTATATTTTCAATATAATCAGCCATTTTTATAAGTTCAAATTTGACGTCAATTTCAGTATCTAAATTCATCAGCACATGTTCGATCCGTCCCTGTTCATAATAGACTGTGTCCAAGAAATCCATTAAAAGATCTTCGTCCAGTTCCTGTAAAATATGGTATATCTCGCTCATACTTATAGAACCCCCTTTTGATTACCTTACCTCTAGTATAGCCACCTATACATAATGAGTTAATAACACAAAGAATTTCTTTGTGTTAGCTATCTTGAAAAACACCGTGAGCATGAATTTAACAGACTGACGCTTGTGATACATTTGTTAGAAACTTGTGGTTTGTGTGTGATATCGCTTTCCTAGTATTGAACGTGACGAAGATACAACTAGGGAAACCTTGTGTCCTCTGAGAAAAGCCTAGCTGTACTGGGTTTATAATNTGATNAAAATTGGANATACAAAAATGAATAAAGGAAAATTAACATTAACTGCGGCAGCTNCACTNTTGCTAGCTTCTGGCGCTTCTTATGGCACCCCGCTTACCCTTAGCCTAACCCAGATGGACTCAGTTGCTGGCGGCGCCTTCGTATGCCCCGTCATCAGTACAGATGCGGTACTCAACGCCAGCGCTGGCATTGAGATCAATGGCGCATATTCCATCCTGGGCCCAACTGTCAGCGTTCCTGTGGGCGCGACCAATGACAATGGTGCAGGTAGCCCGGGTGGCACATTTGCCTCA
>JAESQG010000391.1 GCA_016765265.1 Pseudomonadales bacterium
AAAATCTGTCATCGTAATCATCCTTGAGATACCCCCAAAATAGCAATATGAGAGTATTGTTCAAAATCTGATATGTGACAAATTAATTGGCCGCTGGATGTGACAGTTTAATTGGCCCTATACATACGCATTCGTGAGGTTGCCGACATTGGCCCTCAATATCCTTTAGGCTACAAAATAAAGGATGTTCTGATTCTACCTAAAAATTTTACTAAAGGTGCTCGGGCTACAAAAAGGTTGTCGACAGAACCTCAAAGAACTAGCGTTCGATTTAATCTCGCGAAGTTTGAAAAAATAGTTCGCCAAATTGAAAAGCTTGCTCAATCTGGAACTGAAATTAATCCTGAAGATTTCTATCCTGAAATCAAAAAGAAAGGCGGTAAGACTCGGGAGTTACCATTAGTAGATATTGCATTACGAAAATCCATAGAACGGTATCTTGATTTCCGCTTATTAGAGAATCCTCAACTTAAAGTGAACCATCCATTGATTCTGTCACAAAAAGGCAGTGCCTACTCTCCTAATACATTAGAAGATCATATGCGCACAATGCTGCGTGATTGGACCGGGATAGATAGAGCAAGTAGTCATTCCGGGCGGAGATCACTAGCGACAAAGTTACTACACGAACAAGGCGAGCATCTTAAGACTGTTCAGCAGATATTGGGACACAAGGATGCCGCAACAACGGTGATCTATCACCAGCTTCCAGAATCAGAAATTAAGAAAGTATTAAAGAAAGCCGGAAAAGCTTTCGACAAAGACTAGAGCATAGATAAGCTATCAATTAGATTTGATAAAGCTTTTATGTTTACATAGATTACATGTGAATGCAGCTGTAAAGCTCATGATTAAACAATTAACGTCATTGAACTATAGATAGCTTGTATTATAGGAAGTAATAATGGCCCTTAATTTGTAGTTTTACAACCCGGGCTTGGTTCGTGGGTCTATACCAGAGAGTCTATAATTTTCTTGCTTCTGGTCAACACGCTTTTTGCTTTGGTAGGGGAAATTTTCACATTTATATCATAATCTGCTGCTTTGCGTTCCGCAAAGAGATCAGTTAGAGAATTAAATATAAAATATCCTTCCTTCCCTCTATTTTTATAAAACTCTTGTACTTCTTTATGGGAACCCGGTCCCGTAGTAAAGTTATTGTTTGCTGCTTCTCTAGCAGTCAAAAATACCCCATAATAAGCCCGATTAATAACGGTTCTATATTCCGCCTCGCTATCATCAGTCGACGAGGAAATTCCTTGGTATATTCTATAAGCCAAATCACAAAACTCTTTACCCTGAAAAGTCATCAACTATGATTCCCGAACGTTGAAAATCAATCGGCCTTTAGTGATATCCAGTCTGGGGTAAAAGAAATCATCTAGGACATGACTTTCAATTAAAAAACACTGGTCGTCATCAGAACCATCTACTATAAGATGAATTCGTAACACCTCAATCCCTTCATCTTCATCTGTAAAATATTTTAAGTGTAAGGACACCACCGTAACTAAACTATCTAAGTAGCGAGGCAGCTCAACGAGTATATCATCCAATTCATTCCTTGATTCTAAATACTCTTCTATTGCTTTCTTCTCAGATATTTCGTATCTCCATAATTGAGGTAAATAGAAGCCTCCCTTGCTTGCATCAACTATCAATATATTATCAGACCAAGAGCGTACACTCTGGTAACCATGACTCATCATTACCATGGTAAGCGAATCAGATACCGTCTCATATAAATGAGCCAAACGGCCATTGTAATCATGTTCTATCAAGGAGGAAGATGGTTTCTCAACCTGGTCCCTCATTAAACTCCAAAGCTCGCCTTTAGCTGCCGACCCTGTAATCGAGACACTAGAAGAACCAATACTTTCAACATTAAAACTAGGTATTTTCATTTTCATTTTTTGTACCTATCTAGTGTTGTTGATTTAACTATTTGTTCAAACATCCGTCGTTCAGCATTTCTAACACTGTCCAAAATTTCTGAAGAACTGCCCCAAAATTCAGGCATATCTTTACTCAGCGAAGTATCAATATCAAGCAGCAGGCCACTAACTTTCTCTTTGGCGTCAATAAACTTAGCAATAGAATTGTTTTTTACTTGAACAGTATGGCTAATATCATCTTTCTTAGTAGTAAATTTGAGTCCAGTATCGACTTCTTTTAAATTATATCCGCCAATATTTCCGTCAAATTCAATTACGTCGTAATCGCTCTCATCTTTTTCTATCGCACTTATAACATTTATATATCTAAATGCCGCCCTATTGACTACCTCAATAACTTCGGCTTCAAAAGCAAGTTCGAGGACACGCATAATTGATTTCTTGTAAGATACCCATCCAGGGTACGGGCTAGACACAGTGACACCCAAACAATTTCTTCCAACATGAATCGATTTGCAGTGGCCAGAAATACGCATCTCAGGTGCAAAGTGAAGACTTTCATTTTTATTCCTTACCTCTAAAGGAATGTCGTTAATGGGCAACCTCTCAGATTTAGGATACTCAGGTCTAAGTGAATGGTGCAATTGTCCAATAAGAATAGCAGCAGCAGCTTCTGTATTTGCAGTAAATCTTATCTCAAATATGGCTTCGACAATTGGATCTGAGGTCATTGTTTCAAGCATCGGTCAATCCTAAATTTCCTAAGAGACTTCAAAGTTTTTTTAACAATGCCAGCTGTGTAAAAAAACCTCTAATAATTCTAGCACATTGATAATTATATCAAAACGGCATAAAAAGTCTCATTTATGTGAGTAATGGGTATGTATCTATTAATTCAGGTTTTTATATGCCAAATAGCGTTACTAGTCGATAGCAAAGACGTTAATAAAAATAAAAACTGATGCTTATATGGGGTTCTGTGACCAAAACCCGTAATACCATTTATTGGGATGTATATGCTATGATTAAAACTTTATTTTTTGGATAAAAAGAAAGCAATTTTCTTTCTTTTTAAGGTAAGAATCATGCGAATAGTAATTATAACAATTACCTTAATCTCCGTTACCATCAGTAGTGCGTATGCCACCCTCATAGATCGAGGTAATGGAATGATTTACGATAACGTACTGGATATTACATGGCTTCAAGATGCAAATTTTGCTCAAACATCTGGATATGATTCAGACGGAAATATGACTTGGCAAGAGTCAATGGATTGGGCCGATTCATTATTGTTTGGTGGTTACCAAGATTGGCGACTTGCAGAAACAGCTTTGATAGATCCTACTTGTACAAAACCATCTACACCCGAAGGCTTATACTGCACCGGAAGTGAGTTAGGTTATATGTTCTGGGCTAACCTGGGCATGACGTCTCCTGGTCCAATTTCTTCTTCAACATCACCATATCTGGACCTGTTCACAAATATACAGGATGGCGTCTACTGGTCTCAAACTACATACTTACCTGATCCGACTCTTGCTTACGTCATGAACTTTTCAAATGGCGATCAGGGTATAACTGCAAAGAATCAACGCTCTACTAAATCTAGATTTGCTTGGGCTGTTCGAACTGGTGATGTACTGTCTGTCCCGGAACCATCTACATTCTTGTTATTATCATTCTCGTTAGTTGTTATTTTTCTACTGCCTTTTACAGGAAAATCACATCGCTACAACCCCGGATTAAACTAATGGTTTATCTTCCTAGGGTCTCACTGCAAAACAACCCATCAGTGGACCTCCCGTTCTTTATTCAAATGCCGAAAATTGAATAATAATCTGGTTAATACAAATCTTCAGAGTTATGGGCGGGATGGTTCATAACATTACAACCAGTTTTAGCCGGTTATATCCCCTAAAAACTCACTAGGCATATCACCGCTCGTAATCAATAGGTGATCTCTAGCCCGGGTACAGGCCACGTATAGTAAATGTCGCTCAGTCGCATACACTTCTGCTAAATCCGCATCATCGGTCACTTCTTCTATTCTAGATTGCAGTGGTAACACTTCATCATCACAAGCCATTACCACAACAGCGCGAAACTCCAACCCTTTGGCCTGGTGCATGGTACAGACAGATACATGACCGTGTGTCGTCGCCACATTGTCATCCAGTACTTTGTAGGGCAACCCTGTTTTCTCTACAGATGACCTAGCGCGATCTAACTCTTGCTCGGAACGAACAAAAACCGCTAACTCATGGGGCTGCACGCCTTCTTCACTTCGTTTTTTTATCCAATCGGCTACTACAGTGATTTCATCGTCAGGAGAGCCACACTCAGCCATATTCGGCGCTGGGCCATTGAATACAGAAATAGTTCTTGTGCGATCTTCGGTATTACCATCCACATCAGAGACTTCAGGCCCAAGCAGCTTATCGGCCTGTAATCGAATTTGATGAGACGTGCGATAGTTTATGTGCAAAGTACGCGAACGGCCTCGTATATCGACGCCTAACGATTTCCAAGAGAATGGTAATTGAAATATACGCTGCCCTAGGTCTGTGATGGGGACTTATGCCGCGAGCTTAAAGTGCGTCACCAAACCGTTTAGTTCACGTGATTTAGTAACTCTCAAA
>JAESQG010000392.1 GCA_016765265.1 Pseudomonadales bacterium
TGGAGCAGATAAAAGACAATACCCGGGCCACCGACCGAATTAGACAAGACGTCGCCCGCAGTCCCGGCGGAGACAGTCGAATATTTAATAATAACTGTATGGGTTGTCATTCGGGCATGGACCCATTGGCTCAAGCCTTCGCCTATTACGACTATATTCCGGTGAAAGACGCAGAGGGTGAGAACACCGAGAATGGCACCATCGATTATAATCAAGCGGGCGCCATAGACCCTGATAGCGGCACCCGGATTCAGGGGAAATATCTGATCAACTCTAATAATTTCCCCACGGGCTACATCACTCCCGATGACCATTGGGATAATTACTGGCGAGACGGGCCCAACAAATTAATCGGTTGGTCTAACAGCATCTCAGGAGTGGCTACCCCCGGAGCAGGTAATGGTGCAAAGACCCTGGGCATGGAACTCGCCCACAGCGATGCCTTTGCTCAATGCCAGGTGGAAAAAGCCTTTAAAGCCGTTTGTTTTCGAAATCCTGGCAATAGTGCTGATAGAAATAAAGTCACTGACATTATTGGCTCCCTCCAAAATAGCAATTACAACATGAAACAGGTTTTTGCTGAAACTGCTGTTTATTGCATGGGTGATTAANGATGCTNNCTAATACNCCATTTTTAAAANACAANGGCNNCTCACCCATAGGCNTAANCGTGCTATTGCTCTCATTGNTANCATTGCTCAATGGCTGTGGTGGCGGTGGNCANGAAACCACGACCAATGAAGACCCTCGCNTAGAAACAAGTGCCAGCTATACGGGACCCGTACCCGCTAATACTGAAATCCAGTCCTTCAAGTTACAACTTTGGGATAATCTTTCTCCCAACAACCGCTGTGGTAGCTGCCATGGAGACGGTCAGGAACCGCAATTCGTTCGTAGTGATGATATCAACAAAGCTTATGTAGCAGCCTTGGGGAAAAATAGCGATAATGTCGCTTATGTGGACCTGACCTCGCCAGCAGACTCATTGATGTCAACTAAGGTTGCTGCAGGTCATCATTGTTGGGAAGCCAGCAATCAAGTCTGTGCCGATACCATAAAATTGTATATAGAACGCTGGGCAGGTGATCGTGCCGGGGGCGACAGCCAAACCATTATATTGTCGGCACCAGAGGCCATAGACCCTGGCGCTAGTCGAAACTTCCCTGATAGCTCGGCACTTTTTGCCAATGAGTTACATCCATTATTAGTTCAATATTGTGCTGGTTGTCACGTGGATAGTCCACCCGCTCCCCAGTCACCTCAATCACCCTTTTTCGCTAGCGCTGATGCAGACACGGCTTACCTTGCCGCACAAAGTAAAATTGATTTAGATACGCCTTCCATCTCGCGGTTTGTGGTTCGCCTAGGCAGTGAATTCCACCAGTGCTGGGACGATTGCTCGAGCAATGCCGGTGAGATCCAGCAAGCTATCACCAACATGGCTAACGCCATTCCTATCACCGAGGTAGATTCGGCACTTGTCACCAGTAAAGCACTACTATTAGCCAATGGCATTCCTGCCAATAGTGGTGGCCGTTATCAATCAAACGTCATCGCACTCTACGAGTTCAAGGAAGGCAGTGGTTCCACAGC
This sequence comes from Pseudomonadales bacterium, assembly GCA_016765265.1. Classification (GTDB taxonomy): domain Bacteria; phylum Pseudomonadota; class Gammaproteobacteria; order Pseudomonadales; family DC-out160; genus DC-out160. Next base: position 1,594 of record JAESQG010000392.1, read on the forward strand.
CTATGATCGCAGTGGAATTACCCCATCATTGCATCTTACATTACCGGACAATGTTGAATGGGTAGGTGGTTGGGGTATCAGAATAACCGACGGAAAAGCCCAAGGCTCCACCACTAGTAGTGCCAAATTACATGATCTCATTACAGCCACAGGTGAGTACAGTATCGAGGCGTGGGTGGCACCCGCCAATGTCACTCAGGAAGATAGCTATATTATAAGTTATTCCGCCGGCACCTCTAACCGCAACTTCACTCTGGGTCAGACACTTTATAACTACGATTTTTTACATCGTAGCAGCACCACTGATGCCAATGGAGAACCTGCTTTATCAACCCTCGATGATGATGAGGAATTGCAAGCAGTGTTGCAGCATGTGGTAGCCACCTTCAGTCCCGAGGGCAGGAAACTTTATGTGAATGGCGAGCTAGTGGATACAGAGAACACAGTTGTACCGGGCAACTTAAATGACTGGAATAATAGTTATGCCTTTGTCCTGGGCAATGAAGTATCCAGTGGTCGTCAATGGCAGGGCACGTTCAAGATGGTCGCCATTCACAACCGGGCACTTACCCCAGCACAGATTACACAGAACTTTGAAGTTGGCGTAGGACAAAAATTTTATTTGCTCTTCGGCATTAGCGACTGGATTGATGTCCCCGAGAGCTATATTGTTTTTGAGGTTAGCCAGTTCGACAGTTATAGTTATTTATTTAACACACCCTTTTACACCAGCCTCAGTGATACGGCATTACTCGGAGGATTAAAAATTCAGGGCATGCGCATTGGAATCAATGGCAGAGAGGCGACGATTGGTCAGGCATATCAGAATATTGATATCACACTTAACCGCGATACTTACGCCGCCGAGGGCCAGCAATCGTTATCTCTCATGGGAACCGTTATTCCTATAGAAAAGGGAGCGGACGACGATGAGTTTTTCTTAACCTTTGAGTTGCTTGGGGATAACCAAAATGTTNATGTAGAAGCAGAACCAAACTCTCCTGCCAGCCCAGCGGATGCAGCCCCATCCCCGGCAATAGGGCTGCGAACTTTTGATGAGATCAATGCCACGATGGCCGCTGTTACCGGAGTGAGTATAAAAGCGGCCAACGTAGACAACACTTTTCAAACCATTAAACAACAGCTGCCCACCAACGAAGATGTCAATGGCTTTCTCTCTGCCCATCAAGTTGCTATTGCTCAATTGGCTATCGAGTATTGCAGTGGCTTAGTGGACACCGTGAGCTTGAGGGATAGTTTTTTTACCGATAATAACTTTAATTTTGGTGCGCGATCCGATGTCGCTTTTGATACTACTATTGAGAGAGATGCGATCACTAATCCTTTGTTAGATAAATTCATGGGTGAAAAATTAACGATTCAACCGGACAAAGAAACCATCAGAACAGAGCTAAACGATCTTATCGATATACTTGACGGATGCTCAGACTGCTCTACAGATAGCGACTACATTGAAAGAACTGGCAAGGTAGTAAAAGGCACCTGTGCAGCCGTACTGGGTAGCGCAGTCATGTTGGTACAGTGACAATAAAAAAATAACCGCAAGGTTAATTAGATTATGGGTTTAGTTAAAAAATTAATTGCATATTTAGCGAAGAGTAACCTTGAAGAAAAAGAGTTAGGAACAGTAAAATGAGCAGACCACGAAAACCAACTCACCCGGATGCACCACTTTTTCATTCGGATCACCGACGTCCGCGTTCACGCCGTGAATTTATTTCACAAGGTTTTATGGCGGGCATGGGCACAGTAGTCGGTGCAAACTTCTTAAATCTTTTCTCTC
>JAESQG010000393.1 GCA_016765265.1 Pseudomonadales bacterium
ACTCCTTTTGCGCTTCAGTATTGAGGAACTCATAATTTTCCAAGCTCTTTATTTGCCCTCCAATATCCTCTGGCAATTGTTCAAGTTGTTGTTGGTGTCTTTGAGCGATACTTTTAAATACGGCTTGAGAAAAATTGGAGTCCTTTTCCTCTTTTTTCTTTTCTTTATCTATTTCCGCATGTCCTTCAGCCGACTCAAGATAGTCTTCAGCCGAGTCACCTACATTACCTTTCAGCCAATCTTCAATCGTTTGATGTTCCTTGGATAAAATAGCTTTCAATTGTTCCTGTAATTGGTCGAATACGCTGTCCAAATTAAAGCGCTGTAATTGTTGGCGACGATGTTGACGCAACTTGCGTAACATATCTTGTATGCCCGGCATCCGGCCGCCCCCCATAAAGGGCATGCCACCGCGTAATAAGGATTGCAACGCGCTTTGGATATCATTGGATTCCAGCACCTCATCAGCGATGAGTCCCATGAGGTCTTCTGCGGAGCGGCGTTTTAGCTGGCTGCCATCCCAGTTGGAGTATCGGTTTAGCGCGTTAAAGGCGATTGCCATATTAACCTCGATAGATATATTGACCGTTCAATGCATCTTTATTGAGTTTTTGATTGACGTGCAGCCCTTCTAACACAAATTCGACCGCAGCAGCGCGTTGTTGGGGTGTGTCTGTAGGTGACAATGTAGAAATTGCTTGGCCTAAGCCGTCTATTTGTTTGAGCATGTCTTCATAGAAACCGCTATGCAAACATTCGCCCGTATCGACGGTGATATTGTCTCGGAAGACTTGGCTAATAGGTTCTACGTCTTCCAGTGAGTAGTACTTATTAAATACTTTGATGACCGCTTCTTCCACGAGCTTCAATATCACTTCTTCTTCGTGACCGTCGTCTAGTATTTCAAATTCGATTTTGCCCTGTAGCGCGGGAATGATAAAAGGCAAATCAGAAATTCGCGGTACAACCTGGTTTTCCTTAAGTTTGATTGCACGGCGAAGCGCGTTCGCTACCAGGTTTTCATAATTGGATATGGAGGCTCTTACGGAAACCCCGGAGCGCTGGCTTACATCAGGTGACAGTCGCGCGATATGCGATATTTCGGCAATGATCTCTTTCATATATTGCGGGATGTGTAGTGTAAGTCCTTCCACCGCCATAAACTGGGATTCTTGTTCCATGATTTGTATTTCATGTTCCAGGCTCTGTGGATAGTGAGTTCGAATCTGGGACCCGAAGCGATCCTTTAGGGGAGTAATAATACGGCCTCGGTTGGTATAGTCCTCGGGATTTGCCGTGGCTACCAGCAACACGTCTAGAGGTAGGCGCACTTTATGGCCACGAATCTGTATATCTCTCTCTTCCATGATATTGAGCAAACCTACCTGAATCCGTTCTGACAAATCAGGCAATTCGTTGATGGCTAAAATACCGCGATTGGTTTTTGGAATTAATCCGAAGTGAAGAGTCAGTTCGTCCGACAAGTAGCGACCTTCGGCCACTTTAATCGGATCGATTTCACCAATTAAATCGGCGATAGTAATATCGGGTGTGGCGAGCTTTTCTCCGTAACGTTGGTCCCGGTGTAACCAAGTTATCGGCGTATCGTCACCTTTATCCTTCACTAACGAAATCGCCTGAGCCGAGACGGGTTTATAGGGATTTTCTGGGATTTCCACCCCTGCAATGACGGGAGTGTATTCGTCCAATAGAAGTATAAGGGATCGGATAATGCGTGTTTTAGCCTGGCCACGTTCCCCCAGNAATATAATATCTTGACCCGCNAGTATGGCGTTTTCTAGTTGCGGGATAACGGTATCTTCGTAACCAATTATTCCTTCAAATAGTGGGGTAGCGCTGGATAGATTTTTTATTAGATTGCGCTGTAGTTCTTCGCGTATGGTAAGTGCTTGGTAACCTGATTCTTTTAATTCGCCTATTGTGCTCGGGCGTTGGGTGTTTGACACGGTAGAATCCCTCCCTTATATGACTACAAGCTTTCAATAGAGNCATCAAGTGCTCTATTGCCCTTTGTACTTGTNGTTAGATGACGTATTAGTTATTGGTCAAAGCCATTGTTTAAATGTGATAAATGATAACTTATCAGGCTGTAGAGCAATTCACACCTCTTTTTTTCGAGAGAACGTTGGATGGTGTTATCCCGTGCGTAGCGAGAGGTGTTAATAAAGAAACTTATATAAGCGGGCGTACAAAAGAGTTGACTAACTTTGATGCGGGGCTTTAAGAATGACTTGGNTTTTCGGAGGCTGGGAGGGGTGATCGGGTAGCTGCGGATAGGTGTANTATTTGATAATTTTGCCACTTATCCACAGCGGGAACTACTTTATTCGATATTACATTTGTCGAATGGAACGACTAGAACGTTAGAAGTGCCTCAACAGCAATGCTGTCTGTACTACCACCATTCAGATCGTCATCGTCTGTGCGGAACTCAGTTACTATTAGAAGGTTTTCGCTCACCTTGTAGCTTGGTGATATTGTAATAGCGCTTCCTTCTACAGTAGTGACGTCGGCGGCATTTTCAACTTCAACCTCGTGGTAGCGAACCGTTAGACCAAAATCGTCCCAGGCATAGTTTGCCATGAGTAAGAAGCCTGTCGCTTCGTTAGTTCCTAAATCAGCAGTGTTGAATTCTACAGCTAGTATTAGATCGTCGACTGCGTAAGAAGCCCATACGTTGACTAAGTCAGTGTCTTGTTCTGATATAAAGAAAGCTTTGGCTGTCAATCCTTCAACTGGGGTCACTGCTAGCATCAGCTCTGTACCCACGGACTCCATATCGGTGCCGCTACCCGTCAAGTTACCGGGGTCAGTTATTATCGACAAAGCAACCTGGTAATCTTCTGTACTGTACTTTGTAGATACACCTTGCTGGTAGCCTCCATAGAAGTACATTGCGTAACCGGTACCTGAGTATTGAAATAAGCCAGTAGGTTCTTCAGTTTCCCATCCAGAATAGCTAAGGAAACGTCCCGCAGTAACGCTTAGCTCATCATTAACTGCATAGGTGAAAAATGCTTGTTCAACATCAGTTATTTGACCAGCGCCGTCGTCATGATATTCCAGATCAACCTGGGCTGTTAGTTTATCGTCAAACTTGAAAAGGAAATCAATTTCGAATTGATCCAACCCTGCGACAGTGGAAGAAGTTCCTCCTTCGGGATCAGTATAGAGCATCGACATATCGATGAAACCTGTTACGCTCAATTTTTCGCTAAGGTCAAATCCATCAGCGAACGCCACGGGTGTAGCCATCGCGATACTAGCCGCTAATGCTGTAGGTCTTATTAATTTATTCATAGTGATGTGCTTTCCTGTTAAATTACAAGTCAATTGAAACGGCGACTCTTAATGTCATTAACCCGTTTAGTCCTTTAATCTTCTGTTGTTGTAACACCGTCAGCAGGTGTAGAAGGATAGACATAAGTTCAAATTCTAAGGTCGTAGCCATATAAGAACTTTAACCCCCAATATGTCAGGTACGGACTTTAACCCTTATAATCACAGACTTCAATATATTCAGAGGCTTGAATAATNNTCANTNTGAGNNAATAAAACGTNGTGAAANTTGNNGCTAACGCCCAGTAATAGNGCTCANTNTTCGNTGATGGTNAGTAATNGTGCCTATCCGTTGTTTCTTATTTTAATCAACCTATTTTAGGGTGTATTTTTAATCATGTTTATTCTTGATGGTTAAAAAGAATCCCCCGCGGACTTTGCTTGAGATTTGAAGATTGCATCTCGTTACAAATTACTAAAGCGTTCGATGTACTAATTCGAGACTGTAAATGATGTTGAAGGAATTTAAATAAGATTGCGTAAGGAGATTATGCGCCTCGATATCTTGTAACCAATAATTTATATNCGCACCATGAGGGTTNGNACTTTTTTATGCCTTAACAACGACTGTCCGCTGAAGCTAAACAATTAGTGGTAAAAATTTAGNCATTAATTTTTGCAANTTAACCCGAGACCAAATTNNGATAATCATCTGATAAGGCCATTTTTATCGNTGTCTTAGCTTTTCATCCTGTAAATNAAGGNGTAATACTGGTTGATAAGAAAGCAGAAAAGGTTGATTAGCAGTCTACTCAAGATTGGTGGTAGAGGGTTAATTAATCTGCTGTTCGGCCTCATTTTGTTCCCCGTAGTTGGAGAATGGATTTCTTGCGTACACCATTCATGGAAGGAGGGTATAGATCATTATATTGTAGTGAAAGGTGTGGCCACGGATTTCGAAATTGCAACACAACCTAAAGTCTCTGGGGTATAGCCAATTTTTGACGCAACTAATTACATTGCTGCTCAACAGGATGAATGCCAAGTCTTTCAAGAAAATTTGCCTCTGACAATTCCGGGGCGATTGAGTTTATTCCATCGATGAAAATCGACTTGTAATAAGGGCGAACTAACTATCGCTGATATACCAACTATGGCCCCCATTAGGTCATTCGTTCTAGGATTATTTGAAGTAGGGGTTCTCCAGGCCTGCACCTAAAGTTTGAGGAACTATCCGCTCAAGGTGGTCCTGCGTCCATATTTCGTCCGAAAAAATGCTCTGCTGTTTTCCCGGTAGTGAGACTAGAGAGATTTCGCCTGCGCCCACGATAAAGTCCCGCCCAGTGACATTACTCGCTGCGTCGGTGCATAAAAACACTGCCATGGGTGCGACAAACTCTAGGACGAAGGTTTCTGGTCGGGTCTTCAAAACTCGCCTAATATCCTGCATGAATTGGGGTATTACCGAAATACCGGTTTTTGACGGACCCTTCGCCTTTTTCATATCAACTGCTTCAGCCATCCGCGTGTTGGC
>JAESQG010000394.1 GCA_016765265.1 Pseudomonadales bacterium
GCCACCGGCGATTTGGGGCGTTATCGTCCAGACGGTGCCATAGAGATACTGGGCCGAATTGATGATCAGGTGAAGTTGCGCGGGTTTCGTATTGAGCTGAGCGAAATAATGGTGGCGCTTAGCGAACTTCAAGGGATTAACGAAGCAGCGGTTCTCGTGCGTGAAGATGAGCCTGGACATAAACGGCTAGTGGCTTATCTGTCGGTAGAGACCCAGTCTGGTTTTGCTTTAGATTCTCAAGGGATACAAGCAAGCCTTAAAAATCGTTTGCCCAGTTTTATGATCCCTACATCGTTTGTTCTGTTAGACGCGCTGCCATTGACGGCAAACGGTAAGCTGGATATGACAGCCCTGCCGGTACCTGCAAGAGAAACGCAAACTGAAGAGTTTGTGGTAGCGCGTAATGAAAAAGAGCGAATTTTGACTGCAATCTGGGAACAGGTTTTGAATAATCAATCCATCAGTGTGATGGATAATTTTTTTGAATTGGGTGGAGATTCCATCCTCAGCATTCAGATAATGAGCCGGGCTAAAACAGCGGGATTGCAGCTAACGGCAAAACAAATATTTGAGTACCAAACAGTGGCGGAACTCGCAGCAGTGGCCATCGAAGTGAGTGATATTCTCTGTGCTGACCAGGGAACTGTGATTGGAAAAACACAACTTAGTCCGATACAACATTTCTATTTTGATCAATATGATGGTCTGCAAGGTGCGGTTCATCATTATAATCAATCGGTTTTATTAACTATCGCAGAGACTGTTTCAAGAGAGGTGATTGAACAAGCGATTAACGTTATTTTGAATCAGCATGATGGTTTGCGTGCCACTTTTAGGTTTTGTCCAGAAAATGACAAATTAAAAGATAATGAGGACGAAAACTCTGCTATAGAAATGTGTTTTGACGATTGGTCTGAAGATGGATTTGATGAGGTATTTGTAATTAGGGATCTTAGTGCATTGTCAATGGCTGAATTTGATGTGGCATTATTGTCAGCCTGTAATGAGGCGCAAAAAAGCTTGGTAGTCGATGCTGGCCCCCTGCTAAGATTCGTTTATTTTGAGTCTCCAGCAGGAAACAAAAATCGTATTCTTTTGGTCGTGCATCATTTAGTGATGGATGTGTTTTCTTGGCGAATACTGCTAGAGGATATACAAACGGTGTTACAACAGCTTACTGCAGATACAAGAGAGAATACGCTTGTTGACCTCGGTATTAAAACCAGTTCTTGGTTGCAGTGGATGGACGCGCTGGAGGGCTATTGTCATCGTTCTAGCGTTCTAAATGATGCTGAGTATTGGCGTTTTGACCACGCGCAAACGAGTGTATTACCTTTTGATCACGATGCCGAAAATTTAGTTTCTCAAGTGGTTACGGTTGATTCTTGTTTGAGTGTTGACGAGACGAAGAGTTTGTTAACTGAGGCAGGTAAAGCTTATCGTACTGAGATAAATGATCTCCTGCTCACGGCGCTGGGGAAAACCGTTGGAGAATGGTCTGGGGCGACTGAGTTATTGGTTGATCTAGAAGGTCATGGCAGAGAAGAAATATCGGATACCGTGGATATTTCCAGAACCATAGGCTGGTTTACCAGTATTTTTCCCGTGCTTATTAATGGTGTGATGCTAGTTGATCAGAAATGCCTTGAGCGACGGATAAAGGAGACTAAGGAATATTTACATACGATCCCGAAAAAAGGATTGTCATACGGACTATTGCGGTATTTAGGTGAAAATTCTCAAACTAGAGAAAGTTTAGCGAAACAGCCACAAGCGCAAATTAGTTTTAACTACTTGGGTCAGTTGGATGCAGTGCTAGATAAAGACTCTCTAATTCAAATAGCAAATGAATCAGTAGGAGCCGAGATATCCCCTCTGGGGCCCCGACATTATCTTTTAGAAGTGAGTGGTCGGGTATTGGATGGCCGCTTACAAATGAGTTGGCGATATAGCAGTGCGCAGCATGATGCAGAAACTATTGAAGCGCTTGCAGCAAAATATATTGATAATCTAAAGGCTATTGTAAAACATTGCTGTGAGATTAATGATAGTAAATTCGAGCACGGAGGTTACACGCCTTCTGACTTCCCTCTAGCTCAGCTTGACCAAGCGACCTTAGACAAAGTGGTTGGAGGAAGAACCGGGATAGAAAATATTTATCCTCTATCGCCGGTACAGGAGGGGATGTTATTTCATAGTTTGATGGANCCGGNGTCGTGGGTTTATTTCGATCAAGTGAGTGTAGAGTTGGGAGNCCAGTTGGATGAAGCTGCTTTTGAGCAGGCGTGGGAATTGGTTTATCAACGACATCCGATTTTACGCTCGGGTTGCGTCTGGCAGGAGGTGACCCGTCCGTTGCAAATGGTACTACAGCATCTGCCGCTTCCATTAACTCGCCTGGATTGGTCCTCCAAGGGCGAAGGACTAACGGTTACTGAAGCCCAGCGACGTCTTGACTCGTTTTTGTTAGGCGATAAGAACAAAGGANTTGATTTTTCGAAAGTGGGTATTAGCCGATTANCGTTNATCAAATTGCCTAGTGAACGCTACCAACTTGTTTGGAGTTTTCATCACATTCTGCTGGATGGCTGGTCTATGCCGTTAGTTTTTGGNGAGGTCTTCGCAGCCTATGAGGNTCTTTCTAAAATGAAAGAGCAGGCCAAAATAGAAGATCAAACTATATCAAAAGATCAAACTATATCAAAAGAACAATCTATATCAAAAGATCAATCCATATCAAAAGAACAGCTTTCAGTTTTGTCCGAGTTACCACCGGCACCCAAATATGAAAAGTTTATTGCGTGGTTAGAGACACGAGATATTGTAGAAGCAGAAGCATTCTGGAGAAATTATTTAACGGGTTTTGCTGCACCAACGCCATTGGTGATCGACAACTCTTTGGCAGAAGTGGCCCAATGCCAGAAAATGAATGAGAGCAATCCAGGGGCAGGACATCAAGAAAGACAGTGTACTATTGATGCCTCGCTTTTTCAGTCGCTACAAGGGATAGCCCAGCAAAATCATCTGACCCTCAACCAAATATTGCAAGGGGTTTGGGCCGTACTACTGAGTCGTTATAGCGGCGAGTCTGATGTGGTGTTTGGTACGACAGTATCTGGACGACCAGCGGATGTACGGGGTATTGAACGGATGGTAGGGCTGTTTATCAATACGCTACCCATGCGGATGGTGATTGCTGAAGAGGAAGGCTTTATTGTTTGGTTGCAGGCTACGCAAAAGACACAGTTGTCCTTAAAAAACTATGAATTCTCCTCATTGGTTGATATTCAACGATGGAGTGATATACCCGGTAAGTCGCCCTTGTTTGGCAGTATTTTAGTATTTGAAAATTACCCTGTAGATGAGGTACTCAAGGAATACCAGGAAGCACTGCAAGTAGGTGAAATTTATAGTTTTCAGCAAACGAATTTCCCTTTGACATTAATTGTACTACCCGAAGATGATTTTACCCTCCGGTTTTCTTTCGATAGCACCCTTTTTAAGCCTGAGGCGGTTGAACGGGTCTTAGGTCATCTGGTGGAACTGATCACAGCGATAGNCGATAATCCGCAGTTACCCATAGGGGAGCTTCCCTTGATCACTCCTGTGGAAATGCAGCAATGTGTACTGACCTGGAATGATACTGAGAGACCCTTGGACCAGAATAAGTTAATACACCAGACTTTTTCCGAGCAGGTTTCGCGATCACCCGATGCTGTGGCTACGGTGTTTGGTCTATCGCAGTTAACCTATGGCCAGCTTAATGAAAAAGCAAACCAGCTGAGTCACTATTTGGTCTCCTGTGGTGTTAAGCCCGGTAATTTAGTTGCAATTTGTTTAGACCGTTGTGAAGAAATGATTGTTTCCATGTTGGCAGTGTTAAAGGTTGGTGCGGCGTATGTGCCCATTGATCCAGCTTATCCGCAACAGCGAATCGAGTTTATGNTGGAGGACATAGCTGCGCCTATAGTGATTAGCTGCGAGCGATTTCTGAATCANACTANCGGTTTTAAATTAAATGCNAAGCAAAATGANNGNGTGTTATCNCTTGAAAGAAAAGNCGATCTNATTNCAGCACAGTCCACNGNAGANCTTAATGTGAATTTGATAAAGGGNGGTGNNTCCCTTGCNCATGTNATTTATACATCGGGATCNACNGGCAACCCTAANGGGGTTTGTATACCCCATAGAGCGGTNCATCGANTGGTGATNAACACGGATTATGTNACTTTTACCCCGAANCAACGAGTAGCNCATACCTCTAANGTGTCTTTTGATGCNGCGACNATGGAAATNTGGGGNGCNTTATTGAATGGTTGTANCTTAATTGGGATTGATAGAGAGGAGCTNNTATCNNCCACTTTATTTGCNAAAAAGATANAACAAGAAAAGGTTTCGATACTCTTTTTAACCACGGCTNTATTCAANCTTTATGCANNGGAAATTCCCNCTGTCTTTGATGATTTAGACTATCTTATGTTTGGTGGGGAGGCTTGTGATCCAAAACAAGTGAGAAGAGTGATAGAAGAGGCATCACCTAAACACCTTATTCATTTGTATGGACCTGCTGAAAATACTACCCTCTCTACATGGCACGAGGTGACGCAGGTATTGGATGGGGCGACTACGGTCCCTATCGGAAAGCCAGTGGCTAACTCAACGGTTTATGTATTGGATAATAGGAAAAGGCCAGTGCCGATTTATGTGCCTGGTGAGATATACACGGGGGGACCGGGATTGGCTCTAGGATATTTGAATCAGCCTGGGCTAACGCGAGAAAGTTTTATTGATAATCCTTTTGTTGAAAATCAACAACTGTATAAAACAGGGGACTTGGGGCGTTATCTCCCAGATGGCAGCATTGAAATGCTAGGTCGGATGGATGATCAAGTGAAGATTCGAGGCTTCCGGATTGAATTGGGTGAAATTGAGAATGCCATCACGAATTTGCCCGGCGTTCAAAATGCCTTTGTTATAGCTGAGATTGATTCACAGAACGATAAACGTTTAATGGCTTACGTCACGCCGGAGGTATCGTCGAGCTTGTCACCAGTTTCGTCACCGTTGTTAGTAGGGAATTTAAAAGCCTTATTAAAAACCCAGCTACCGGGTTACATGATTCCTGCCTGCTTTGTGTTGGTAGACAAGTTACCTTTGAACGCAAATGGAAAGGTTGATCGTGCAGCACTGCCTAGCTTCGAGACTTTATTGAGTGAGGGTTTGGTTGCATTAGATAACGAGTATGTTGCACCCCGTAATCAGATTGAAGAAATATTGGAGGCTATTTGGTGCGAACTCTTATCACTACCCCAAGTGAGTGTCGAGGACGATTTATTTGAGTTAGGAGGGCATTCTTTATTAGTCACCAAGGCCCACTCCCGCATCCGGCAACAATTGCAAGTGGATTTACCTTTAAGGACGTTGTTTGAAGTAGCAACAGTTGCAGGAGTAGCAGAGATAATAAGTGCAGTGAGTGGGCAAGTATCAAACCCTGATGAAGATGAAGATGTAGATGAAGATGACGATTTTGAGGAAGGTTCTTTATAATGGCCGGTGGCGAGGATACTAGCGCAAACGTACTTGATCTAATCCAAAAACTAGGTTCTAAGAACATTAAGCTGTGGTTAGAAGAACAAGAACTCAAATTTAAGGCCCCCAAGGGAGCGCTAACAAAGGCGTTGCGAGAAGAGTTACTGGCAAAAAAGACGGAGATTATCGCTTTTCTTCGAGACGTAAAAGTAGGGGAGGCTGCCAACGAAGCGGGAATTCTTCCGGTAGATAGACGCCAACAGAACGAGTTTCCTCTTTCCTTTGCACAGCAGCGACTTTGGTTTATCGATCAATTTGAGCCGAATAGCAGTGCTTACAATATTCCCATTGCCTTGTACCTTGACGGCGATCTAAATATTAATGCTTTGTGCCGTGCTATCCAAGAGATTGTGCAGCGTCACGAATCACTGAGAACCACGTTTAAGAGTATTGATGGCGAGGCCTTTCAACTCATTCAGCAAATGCCTAGTCATAACAAGAGCGATACAGCTACGCTCTACTGGGATTTACCCCTTCAAGATCTTACCCATTTGGATGAGGCAGAACGAGAAAGTGTAGCGCGCAGTCTAGCCCAACAAGAGATTGAGAAACCGTTCGACCTAGTTTCCGGTCCATTGCTTCGAACCCGGCTAATTAAACTCGCTGATCATAAACATGCTTTAGTGGCTACCATGCATCATATTGTTTCTGATGGCTGGTCCCTCAATGTGCTTGTGCAAGAGTTAGCGGTACTTTATGACTGTTTTAGCACTAATGCGGCCGCACTTTCACCCTTGCAGCCACTTTCCCTACAGTATGTGGATTTTGCTGTGTGGCAACGGGAGCGGTTAAAAGAGGAGGAGCTTGATAAGCAATTAGCTTATTGGAAAAAACATTTACTCGGGGCTCCCCCTTTATTGGCACTACCCACTGATCGTCCTCGGCCATTAGTACAGACGAAAAACGGCGCTCATGTGCCTGTGGTATTAGCCACTGATTTAGTTGAGCAATTGAGGGACTTAAGTCACCAACAAGGTGCCACGCTTTATATGACCTTGATGGCGGGTTTTAAAGTACTGTTAAGTAAATATAGCCAGCAGCAAGACATAACCGTGGGTATGCCTATTGCTGGGCGCAATCGTGTCGAGATAGAACCGCTGATCGGTTTCTTTGTTAATTCCCTGGTGACTCGTACTCGCTTTGACGATAACCCAACGGTTGTTGAACTGATTGAACGAGAGCGAGTGAGTATTTTAGGTGCTCATGCCCATCAAGATGTACCGTTTGAGGCCGTGGTAGATGCCTTGGATTTAGA
>JAESQG010000395.1 GCA_016765265.1 Pseudomonadales bacterium
ATATATGCACCGAGTTGGCCACAGCCTAGGTCAAAATCATCGCTGGTGCAGCGGCAGCCATGGGTGAAATCACGATTCCCAGCCAACACCCCAAGCCCACACCTGCGGTAATCGACAAGATAACAAGCACTAGCGTAACTAACATCAAAGAAACACTTCGCAGCATTGCCAACAATAATCCAATAACAATAAGCATTCCCAGTGGCATTGTTTTTATAATCTCACTGCGTGTGGCCGCAATCCCCGCCTGCGCAAACGGAACAGTACCGGTCATCATTATCTCCACATCGGGATAGCGCTCGCGATACTTATCTCTTAGTTGTTTTGCAAAAGTGACAACCTCACTGCCATCAACATTTTGATCATCCATCACTATTCTGACAAAAACCGCAGATACATGACCTCGATTTGATATTAACGCATTCTTTAGTGCTGGCTCCGACATGACAACATTTTCAACATACCTTACTTGCTCGTCTGTAAAATTTAACGCATCCTCGATCATATACTCCACGTCAAGCTGGTCACCTTGAACCCGGGTGTTTTGAAAATTAGCGATGGAATCCACTCGAGTGGAATGAGGCATAGTCCAAGCTTCATCAGTCAGAGTTTCTATTAAATGTAGGATTTGACGAGTGAATATTTGGTCGTTTTTGGGATGGATAATAAAAGACACCATCTCATTACCAGCATATTGATTTTCAATGGATGTAAATAATTTAAAAACTGGATCTTCTTCACCGAAAAACTGTCGAGGATCTCCATTCTCTTGAAAATTCTTTAGGCCAGCGGAGGCGAGGGCTACAAAAAGAAAACAAAGTCCTATAGTCTGCCACGGCTTATCAAGGACCCAGCGCTGTAATACTAAACTCATTATGTGTCTCCGACATACGATTAAGTTAAATTCATGTTGTAGTCAAAATACTAAATGCATGTATCCGTTTGCTTTGAAATCCTCCTTGATGTCCTAGCCAACGTGTTTTATAGATTTTACGCGAGCGCATGCACGTCAGTCATACCATTCTGGCTCAAATCACTATCAGTCCATGACAATTTATAAACACAGATGGCGGGTGACGAAAACAGATGCCTGCACATTAACTAGTGTGTAGAACAATCTCAATCATTGCTCGAAGGGGTACACAAACCTATTGACCTTGTTACAAAACTACTGGCCTTGTTACAAAACTAAATTGGACTCTACACCACTGTATCTTTAGTATTTTTTAGCCCTTTTTCCCAGCATAACCGTCGCTTTGTATTTTTTTGTAACAATTTAACATCTAATACAAATTAAACTGCTCTCCACGAAACGATGTTTAAAGATTTATTTACCTGTCTAGGATTTAATGGTGCTAACAGGGTGTTCATAGCGCCTGTTTTCTGGTGATGACAATGAATGTGCTACATGTTGGGGTAATTCGGACCACCTCCACCTTCTGGTGCTACCCAGACAATATTCTGAGTGGGATCTTTAATATCACAGGATTTACAATGAACGCAGTTTTGAGAATTAATTTGCAACTTCTTCTCCCCATGTTCCATATCTATAATTTCGTATACACCTGCAGGGCAATAACGTTGAGCGGGCTCATCAAAATATTCTAGATTGTGGCGAATTGGCACATTTATATCTTTGAGCTTCAAATGACAAGGTTGATCTTCCCCGTGATGAGTATTTGATAAATACACAGAATCTGATTTACTAAAGGTAATAACACCATCCGGCTTTGGATAGTCTATCTTGTTACAGGCTTTCGCTAAACGCATACCTTCGTGATCTGGATTGGTATCACGCATCGTTAAAGGTAATTTTCCGTCTAAAATATTCATATCTAAAAAAGCGATAGCACCACCGATAACGTTGCCAAACTTATGCATCGCAGGACCAAAATTTCGCTGAAATTGCAGCTCTTCATAAACCCACGAATTATTAAACGCTTCGGTATAATCAACTATTTCAGAATGTCGCTTTCCTTGCCCCAAAGCCACAACTATTACCTCCGCCGCTATAATTCCAGACTTCATTGCACTATGACTGCCTTTGATTTTAGCATTTACCAAGGTTCCAGCATCACAACCTATCAACAAGCCACCTCGAAAAGTCATCTTAGGTAGGGATTGCAACCCACCTTTAGCCATCGCTCTAGCGCCATAAGCAACGCGATTTCCACCTTCCAAAAAGTGTTTAATTTTCGGATGCAATTTCCAACGTTGCATTTCGTCATAAGGGCTACAGTGTGGATTATCATAGGAGAGCTCTGTTATATAACCTATTGCCACTTGATTGTTTTCCAGGTGGTAACAAAAGCCTCCACCACCGGAACCAATTTCGGATATGGGCCAGCCCGCCGTATGTATAACCAAGCCTTCTCGATGTTTATCAGGCGCTATTTCCCAAATTTCTTTAATGCCTAGCCCATAGTGTTGAGGGTCTTTACCTTCGTCTAAGGCAAAGTTCCTGATAAGTTCTTGGCCCAGATGCCCCCGGCAACCTTCGCAAAACACGGTATACTTCCCTCGCAATTCCATCCCTGGAAGATACGAATCTTTTTTCTCACCTTTTTGGTTTAACCCAGAATCTCCCGTGACTACTCCGACTACAGCACCCGCTTCATCGTATAGTATTTCCGATGCAGCGAATCCAGGATAAATTTCAACTCCCAAACTTTCTGCTTGTTCCGCTAACCAGCGACAGACGTTACCCAGACTAACAATGTAATTGCCCTGATTCCTCATCTCGATAGGTTCAAATATTTTAGGAAATTTAAGGGCATGACTTTTATTGAAAAAATAATAAACATTATCTTCCACTACGGGCACATTTAGAGGCGCGCCTAAATCTTTCCAATTAGGGAAAAGCTCCTCCATGGCCGTAGGTTGCATCACAGCACCGGAGAGAATATGCGCCCCCACTTCCGACCCTTTTTCCAACACGCACACCGATACATCNGTATTAAGCTGACGAATTTTGATGGCAGTNGCNAGACCCGANGGACCTGCGCCAATAATCACNACATCGAATTCTAGTGTTTCCCTAGTCATATAGGTANCCCTCGTCAGTNATCTTCNTTATGGAAGAGACTCTTTGTTTTGAATAGNCTCTTTGTTTTGAATAGNNATAGATTAGAGAGANGACNTTGTCAGAGCATCACCCTTAGGGGTGAAAAAGGTGTGATATTGNNGGCCAATAATAGTCAAAGACTAGGGAGTTTCACCCTTTGNNTGTTGATNCATTTTAATAAGNGCCTGNGTCCTATTTTCNACACCCATTTTTCCATAGAGATTTCGAATATGTACTTTAAGCGTGTTGAGAGAAATATTCAGTTCAGATGCGATTTGCTTATTAGGCATACCTTGAGACACAAGCTTCTTGACCTGAGTTTCACGTCTTGTCAAAGCTTCGATTGTGGAAGATTTTATTGAACTAGACATTGACTCAGGATTTTGCGGCTCACCAGCCTCTGGCGTAATTCCCAACTCCTTCGTGTAGGCTTCAGCTTTTATTTCTGATAAAGACAAATGATCGCGAAACTTACTGGGTATCATCTCTATCCAATTTATTAGACTGGCTTTATGGCCTTGCTGAATTTTATCTTCGGTAATTTGCTCCAATAACCTGATAGCTTCCTGCCAATTCTTTTGCAGTATAAATTGTTCCAAAGCCTCTTCCAAATAACCCGCTGCCTCGAACCATTGCGCCGCTCGACGATAATATTGGTCTCGTCTTTGTTTTGATAACTGGGAAAATTGATGCAATAAAAACTGTCGGAATAAGTCGTGATAACGGAACCATGTTCGGTGGTTGTCCAAAGACACCAAAAATAAATTTGATTGGTCCAATAGCGAAATGAGTTTAAGACTATCTTGTGTGGGAACTAATTCATTACATAAACCGGCACAGAACCTGGATACACAGGCAGAGATCATAAGAAATTCCTGCAGGTCCCGCGACTGTAATGAGNAAACCTCTTCAAATAAATAATCAGAAATATGGCGATCCAGCGATGGTTTTTCAATTGCTACTTTGGTACTTGATTTTTGTAGAGACAAGGCAGCTAGTTGTAACCCCACCACCCAACCTTCACTGTTATTACAAAGCCTAAAGATATCAGCATCGGACAACGATAGCGCCATAGTATCATTGAAAAACCGACGCCCTTCTTCCCGGCTAAATGCCAAATCGTCAACATCCAATTCTTGCAGCTGATTATTCGCCCTGCGCCGCGCCAAGGCCAAAGCGGGCTCTATGCGCGTAATTAACACCAGTCGAATACTAGGGGGTATATGATCCAAAAATAGATTCATCAAAATTAATGTTGCTTGACTTTCTAAAAGATGAAAATCATCTAAAACCAGAGTGATAGGTTGCTCCGCATTATTGAGAATAGACAGCCCATCCAAATCATTCAGCAGCGAAATCACAACNGGCTCTAGCTGCTGATCATCAAGCCCCTTCAAAATTTGCATCGCCTCCTCGCCNAGTTTGGGCTGAATAGTCTGTAGTGCATTAATGACATATTCCCAAAATACAGTGGGGACTGACTGAGACTGGTCAACTACCAGCCAAGTGAAGGTGTGAGGGTTAGAATGCAACCACTGACTCACGATGGTGGTTTTGCCATAACCCGCAGGCGCAGAGACTAATACCAACTCGCCACCGGATGACTCATTTAATTTATTAATTAAAGCCTGTCGTAAAACGGACTGTTTGCGTAACGGAGGAATGTAGAAACGAGTTTTCAGCAGCATAAAGAGGGGTTCTTAAAAACTATAATCAATTAAATAACAAGTTCGTAACCTATGGGCAATAAGGCGCTTTCTGACCAAACCAATATTACCAAGTTTTTCGCTCAGTGGCTCTAGCCCCTCTTTCCTCATTAGCTCATTAACTCTTGAACTCTTGAACTAAGACACAGCTGATCCGACTAGACCTCGACACATTAGAAACTTGTTGGTATNCAAAAGGGTGTCTACGCTTTCCATATGCCCAGTGTTTCTATGAATGCAGTGTGTCATTAAACTTCATTTTACAACGAAGACAACATGCAACAGATGCTCAAGTTAACATTAATCATCGTGCTATTTACTCCGCTATTATCCATGGCAGACATCGCCGTCATTGTTCATATTGATAATCCAATTGACACTCTATCAACAGCAGATATTAAAAGCATCTATAAAGTTCGTCGGCTTCGTTTCCCTGATAGTAGTCCTATCGTTTTGTCTTATCAGCCGGACAACTTAGGCATTACCCAACAGTTTTTTCAGCGCGTAATCGGCAGACCGATGTCGCAACACAGTCGGTTTTGGGCGACGAGAGTGTTTTCGGGAAGAATGCTTAGACCGGTGAAGCTATTAGATGATCGACAAGTCATTGAGTGGATCTCAAAAAATACAGGTGGAATCGGGTATGTTGATGACGCAAACTTAACTGATGCTATAAAGAAAATAGCAACTATTGAATATTAACGTGTCGGAGAATTCATGCTAATTCAATTTTCCGATTACGCGTGGTGTATAAACATGAAAGCTGTGATTTTAAGAGCTGTGATTTTAAGAGCTGTGATTTTAAGAGCTGTGATTTTAAGAGCTGTGATTTTAAGAGCTGTG
>JAESQG010000009.1 GCA_016765265.1 Pseudomonadales bacterium
ATCTTGTCCCTCGGCTCCAATCACTGTCAATAGCCGACCGAGGTCGTCAAAGACTTTTTGCTGCTGATACACCAGCGTATTGCTCGAGGAGAAAATGGACTCGGTTTCAATATTACCTAAATCATCTAACACGTACTCAATACGTTCAAATTTAAAACCACCTTCATCGGTGTTGTATATTTCTATCAATCGATGTGCGACATCATATACATAATTCACCTCGACACCATTAGGTAGGGTCACCCTTGTAACCTGGCCCACATCATCGTAATCATAATCTACCACTAGATCCCCATCGCTACTGTGCTCCGTTCTGGTATCCAACCAATTGCGCGGTGTATAGGTCAGGGAAACTTGTGTACCATTGGGATCTTGTAGGGTTAGTGGCAAACCTTCAGTGTTATGTGTCAGTATTTGCGCGGTATGGCCCAAGGCATTCTGCGACTGTAATAACCAGCCTCGCGGATTAAACGTTTGGACACTGACATCACTCACATCAGTTCTTGGACCGTCAACGGAGATTGTTTCCACTTGTTGCTGGCCCGCACCAAAATAGGTGTAGTTATAGGTCCAGGTGCGTGTTACTCCATTGGTGCTGTAGGGTATCGCCGAACTGGTTGTGTCGGTTTCGGTCTTAGTCTTTATTCTATTATTCTCATAGGTGTAAACCGTCGTCTTGCCGGGCTCTCGAATCTCGCTGGGTAGTCTCCAATAGGCATCCCAATCCGTCTCTATAGTNCGNGTNTCNGCNGTNGCNACTACCGNGCCACCNACNTCGATTTGNGCTTCCGTACGACTGGTTTCCATACCCAATGAGTTCATTACGAAGGTGGTNATATTCCCCTCTGAATCAGTCTCCTTATTCTTGAAACCGGTNAAAGAGTCATANGTATAGCTGGTATCTGNAGCAAGACAGTTGCTGGTAGCNACACCCTCNACAGAGCTCACACGTTTAACCCCACTTTCCGATNCGCGNTCNCCNAAAATATCAAAGTGATAAATAGTTTGCCTACCGTTGGCGTTTGTCACTGTCGTTTGGTCTATATCGTATTCGAATGTAACNCGNTCTACNCCAACTGCATGCTCNCTCGATGCGCCCTTACCGCCAGTATCGTATGTCCAAGTCGCAAACCTATCGCCNTTTTCATCAGTGATCCCNGTTAACGCATAAGGANATAAACGCTCTAGCGTTGTGCTATCAATTTGCGNNTCTTCGTAATGGTACTGAACTTGAGGATTGTCGGTCTGATCAGCTGGCGTGTCATCNGGGTAGGTTACAAACTCCAAATTACCGAGTGCATCGTATTCATAGTTATACNCTCGCGAGCCGGGAACTGTAATAGTCTGAATTCTGTCATCNNCATTATAAGTGAGAACCATGTCATTATTGTCTTGATCCCTTAANATNTCGAGACGATTCAGCNCNTCGTAGTAAAACTTTATTTGTCTAACACCATTNAANGTCCAAGTAGAACTAATATNGGTTACCGAATCAATGACTGGGTCATATACATAGTATTCAGTCATATCATCATCGGTACGAAACTCCCAAAATAAATTGCCCTCGCCAAAATCAATTAGCTTCAATGAACTATCTTCACCTANTGAGACAGGGNTAAACACCGTAGTGGTNTCGTTGTATTTAAAGTANNTGACGTGNCCTGTAGATCTATACACATGNACATAAAATTGGTTGTTAATATATTTAAGAACAATTTTNGCATATTCTAAACCTGACCAGCGTTTGCCAAACATNCCATCAACGTGTGTTGCNTTNCTGTTATACGACCTANTNATGGCTAGNCCNAATGCNCCTTCAGCNTCGTAGTCCTGTACTGTTTGTAGCTTNGCNCCAGTTTTAATATCNATCGGATTACCGGCACATTGTTGNGNTTCACTATTTCCGCCGCTGCAGTGATCATTGCAAACATATATTTCATAGCCAACACATAGAAACTTTAAGCCCCAATGTGGATTTAAAGCCCCGCAATTTACCATACATACGCTGTAGCCAGTAGTGGGGTCTCCGTACCCTGAAAGACCGGGGCAATCTAATCCATATCCCGCATAGGAAGGTCGGACGATAATTAATAGCGCTGACAGAGTCAGAAAAAGACGAATAGACATAAGAGAACCATTTTTGGGTTTTATTATAGGTTTTATTATAGGTTTTATTATAGGCTTTATTATTGGAGGTAAAGACCCTACATCAGTCATTAGCAATATTCAACAACTCAATAGTCGTTTATGACACTATAACTTTTGTTCTTCACCTCTGATTGGCATCAAATAATTCTTAGCAGTTCACCAGTAAATAAAAGCTGATAAGCGACGAACAATATGCAAAAACTTTACCTCAGCGTGTAATAATCTGAGTTTTTACTTTCGATCTCAGGTGAAAATATTCCTTCAAACGCTAGTAAAACAGGAGTATCAACACCAGGTTGCCAATGATATGAATCACTATTGGCACAACCAAATTCTTTTCGATTTCGTAAGAAACCGCGAAAAGAACCCCACCTACAAATTGAAATAATAATATCCCTTCTTGATGTAAAAATGTAAAGACTAATGAGCTAAATATCAGCGACACAATAAATCCAAAACGTCGTAAATACCCGAAGAGAACACCTCGAAAATAAAGTTCTTCCGCAATAGGTCCAATAGCGCTGCCTACGGCAAGAAGAGTGAAAATGTTATCGTTTTCGCTTATCGAAATTCGTGGCCAGATATCAACACCACCTATATAGAAAAACAGAGAAATAACACCAACCGATAACCCGATTAGAAATGACCAGATACTTCCTCGAATAACTCCTTTTTTTAACGTGTAGATAGATAAACCGAGCGAATCGAGATCTACGACAAAAACCATTACACACCCAATCTGAAGAAAACGACTGGCAACCAATAATAGTACTGAGGCAGTCCCAGAAAAAATCAACATGCTTTCAATAGTCACCACGCAGATCGTAATAATGAGAAATGTATTTAATTTAATTTTGTCCATAGGTGTGTTTTGTAACCGTTAAATCTTATGCAATTATTTTGTTGTGTTTTATGTCACTTTGATCTGTTAACAGTATGGAGAGCTATTGTGGCCTAATTAATCCGTACCAACTGATAAGTGATAAACTTCACAAATCACGGAGTACGACCTATGAGCAAACGTAAAACATTTTCCCCGCAATTGAAAGAAGAAGCCGCAGGCTTGGTGCTTGATAAC